>NZ_JBEYVW010000014.1:212584-247284 GCF_040644175.1 Streptomyces sp. NPDC047017
CCGTCGCCGTTGAAGTCGCCGGCCGTCAGCCCTTGTACGGTCCCCCACGTCGTGCCGCCGTAGAGGGCGCCGCCTGCGGCGTTGATGGTGCCGTCGCCGTTGCCGCTGTACAGGTGCAGTGAGCCGTCGCTCCAGATCGCCATCACGTCGGCCTTGCCGTCACCGTTGAAGTCACCGACGGCCAGGCCCTTGACGTCCTTCCAGGAAGTACCGCCGTACATCTCGATCCGGGCGCCGAACTTCCCGGCGACACCGGTGCCGGGGTAGAGCCACATCGTGTTGTTGCTGTCGATGCCGACCAGGTCCGCTTTGCCGTCGCCGTTGAAGTCGCCCGTGGCCGAGTGGGTGAGCGTGACGGGCGGCGGAGCGTCGTCGGCGATGTTGTTGTAACGCAGGCCCTCGTAGACGCTGGTGGGCCAGCCCTCCAGGGAGGAGTTGTTGATGTTGGCCGAGGTGGGCCCGTGGGTGGGATCGTGCTCGTTGGACTCGGCGTAGTAGGTGAAGGAGCCGCTGCTCTGGTCCTTCCAGCCCGCGAAGAGGAACGTGTGCTCGGCGGTGTAGTCGAGGGCGTCACCGGGCTTGAGCGAGGAGAAGCTGATCTGGGAGGACACGTCGGGCAGCGTCCAGGTGACCAGGCTGTCGGTCAGGTGCCAGGCCATGGAGACATAGCCCGAGCAGTCCTCTCTGTAGGTGCCGTTCGCGTCGGACTTGTACCCGGACTGGTTGTAGGGAACGTTCTCGTCGACCCAGGACTGGGCGCGGGAGAGGACCTCACTACGGGTGATCCTGCCGCCGGCCGTGGAAGCGGCGTAGGCGGCCGGGCCGGTGGCCAGGCCGACCAGCGTGCCGGTGGCGGTCAGGGCGGTGACCGCGGCGAGAGAAACGAGGAAAGCGCGCTTGCGGGATGACACTGTGACTCCTTCTGTGCACAGACAACGGGTGCAACGGGTATGGCGCGGCCGGATCGGAACGCGGGGCGGCCGGATGGAACGCGGGGCGGCCGGATCGGAACGCGGGGCGGCCGGATCAGGGGTGGGCCCGGAGCTGGGCCGCGAGGGTGGACAGGAACGCCCGGTCCGAGGCGGGGGTGGCGGTGTCGGTCTGACCGGCCGAAGCCAGGTCGGTGTACTGCAGGGCCGTCAGTTGGCTCCCCTGGAGGGCGAGGTAGACGTGATGTGTCTGCGAGCCGGGAGCGGACATCCCGGGGACGGCGGTCCACTGGTACCGCCACGCCGAGGCGTCGCCGGCGGTGGCGGTGCGGGCCACGGAGGCGTCGGGGGTGAGGCGGTTGGTGCTCTGCAGGGCGCGCAGCGGCATGGCGCAGGACTTCATGCCGGTGCCGGCCTGGTCGAACGCGTGCCGGGCGGCGGCGGAGGTGGCGAAGGTGAAGGTGTCCTGGATCGCCGGAGTGCCCGCCGCACTGGCCCAGCCCTGCTGCAGCCAGGCCGTGGCGCCGTCGAGGCCGGCGCACTCGTCGAGTCCGATGTGATGGCCGACGGGACGTCTGACGGGCGAGCCGATCGGCTTCCAGGCCGCCTTGGCCTCGTCGGGCAGTTGGCCGGCGGCCAACGGCGGGGCCGGGGACGGGGACTTGGCCCGCGGGGCGGCGCCATGGGCCGGGGCGGTAGTAGAGGGCACGGGAGCGGAGCGCGCGGTGTACGTCCTGGGCATGTCGCGGTCGGCGGCAGGGGCGCTGGACGCGACGGCAGACGAAGGGTGCGCCGGGGCGGCCGACGAGACGCTGCCGTACTGGACGACTGCGACGGCGGCCGCGGCCAGGGCGACGGGGACCGCGGCGAACGCGAAGGCGCGGCGACGGACGGTGGGCATGGCGGATGGTCCCTTTCCAGGGCGGGGCAGCTGTTCAGGACAGGCGCGGGCGGAGGCGGGCAGAGGTGGGCGGAGGCGGGCGGAGGCGGGCAGACGTGCGCCGCGCGTGGTCACGACGGTTCTGGCGGCCGTCACCAGGCGTTGCTGTCACCGGGATGCGAGGCGATGCGGCTCTGTTCGGCGCCCTCCGCGGCCTGCTCCGAGGGGCTGCCCCAGGCTGTCCTGCGGGAACAGCGGTGGTGGGACAGGGCGCGGAGACGGGCCGTGACGGAGTGACGGGCGAGAGGGCGCGGCGTCGGCGCGAGCCAGGAGCCGGGAGCCAGGGCGGCGTAGTCGGGCGAGCTGAGAGCGCGTCGGGCGGCTTACTAGGCGGGCGCGTCGGGCGGCGGCGCGTCGGGGCGGCGTACTAGGCGAGCACGTCGGCCGTCGGCGCGTCAGGCGGCAGATAGCGGCGCCGCATCAGAGGTGATGCCTCGTGGCAGCGTGTGAGCAGGGCGTGAGCGCGGTGTGTCACGCTGCGGAAGCCGGGGGCGGTGGGGTCCAGGGTGAGCAGGTAGATGAGCAGATCGAAGCGCTCCTCCTCGGCACGGCCGAGCGCGTGCTCCAGCCCGTCCTCGGGGACCGCGTGGGCCCACAGGGCGCCGAGCACCTCGGCCACCTCGCTCGCCGGCTCGGCGGGGACTCCGACGCGGCGTTTGAGGCAGGAGTAGGCGATGTCCATCAGGTGGTCAGCCACCCCAGGAGATGTCCGCGGGGCGGCTGTGCGCCTCGGAGGCGAAGGTGCTGTGCGCCTCGGAGGCGGGGATGCTGTGCGCCAAGGAGGCGGGTGCCTGGGTCACCACGGCGGCGCCGAGGGCCAGCAGGCCGAGGAAGGCGACCGCGACGGTCCGGGCGATACGGGTGCGGATCATGACAGGGGCTCTCTTCTGGGGTGGGAGTCCGGGCCGGGTTCCGGTCGGGCGTCCCTCAGCCGACGCTCGCACCTTGGCCCTTCCGGGCTGTTTCCGGCTGGCGATGGACAGCTTCTCCGCTGATCGACGTGCCGGGAAGAGCCTCCGGTTGTCCGCTGTCGGACAGTCCGGATTTGGACACACGCTCATGGGCGGGCCAACCGGTCGGCCCCCTGGCCGCTGCCGCCGGAGGGACACCGTCCTGACGGCCCCTGGTGAGACGGTCGCACAGGAATGCCGACCCACCTCCGGCAAGTGACCTTGCGTCAACTTAGAGTAAACAAAACGTGCTTGGTCGTTACAGTGTTCGATTTCGGCTGGCATGATGATCACCGCATGTGCCGCCGGGGAGGGCGGCGCCGCGACGGGGGGACCGGTGCCATGCTGGATGCTCTGGGGGTCAGTGATGCCTCCGCGAAGGTCTATCAAGCGATGATCGACCACCCTTCACTGGGCGTCGACGCGTTGGCCGGCCTGTGCCGGCTGGCACCATCACGGGTCCGCGAGTGTCTGGACGAACTCGGCCGGCTGATGCTGGTCCGCGCGTCCGGCGAGCACCCCGGTCAGCTGCGCGCCGTCAGTCCCGAGGTCGGGTTCACGGAACTGCTGGCCCGCCAGGAGGCCGAACTCGCCCAACGCCAGGCCCGACTCGCCGCATCCCGGGCCGCGGTCACCCGCATGGTCGCCGAACGCGCCGAACGCCGCTCCCCGCACGGAGAACGTGTCCTGGGCATGGACGCCGTACACACGGCCCTGGAGCGGATGGGCCACTCCGCGCGCACCGAGGTGCTCGGAGTCCAGCCCGGGATCCAGACCCCGGAGGACCTGTCGGTCGCCCGGCCGGCCGACGCGGAGGCCCTGAGCCGCGGCATCACCATGAGAACCCTCTACCAGGACGCGACGCGTCAGCATCCCCACATCAGCGCCCACGCCCACTGGTTGCTCAGCCAGGGCGCCGAGGTCCGCACCGCTCCCACCATCCCGCAGCGGATGGTCGTGTTCGACCGGGCGCAGGCGCTCGTCCCCGTCGATCCCGCCGACCACCGCAAAGGCGCCCTCCACGTCACCGAACCGGGCATCCTCGCCGCCCTGGTCGACCTGTTCGAGCAGGCGTGGAACACCGCGGTGCCGCTCGGCGCCACCCGTCCCGACGCCCCGGAAACCGGCCTGACCGGCACCGAACGCGAACTTCTGCACCTCCTCGGCACCGGTCTCACCGACGACGCGGCCGGCCAGCGCCTGGGCGTCTCCGCCCGCACCGTGGGCCGCCACATGGCCTCGCTCATGGAACGCCTCCATGCCAGCAGCCGCTTCGAGGCCGGCATCAAGGCCGCACAGCGCGGCTGGCTGTGACCGCCTCCGTACCGGCGCCACGGCCTCGCCACCGCCACCCTCACCGCCGGGCAGAGAACGTCCGAACGCCGGTGCAGTGGCCGTAGGCATGCGTCGCGGAACTCACCGAAGTGATCCCGGAGGACCGGATCGCCTGGCACACCGTGGACGGTGCCGACCACGCCGGAGTCGTCACCTTCCACCGCCCGGGCGATACGACGAGCCGCGTCACCTTGCGGATCGCCGCGGCCGCGAGCCGGGTGAGGAGGCCGCCGCCGCGTTCGGCGTGATGCCCTCATTGACAAGCCGAACTCCCGAGATTGTCATGAGCACATGGAGCGACGCGCGGAGATCACCGGCCACCACCACGGCGCGGAGCGGCCCGCCGCCGTGTGTGCGGGGTCGCCGGTCGGTCGCCGTGAGCTGCTCGGCGCGGCCCGGGCCGCGCTGGCCGACTGCCCCGGCGTCCTCCTCCACGGCCCCGCGGGGATCGGCAAGTCCGCGCTGGTAGCCGCCCTCACCGCGTCCTCCGCCGCCCCGGTGCTGCGCTGCTCGCCCGCGCCGGAGGACGCCCGGCTGCCGTTCGCCGGGCTCGTCGACCTGTTCGCCGGGGTGCCGGAATGCCACCTCGACGCCCTGGCACCCGAGCCCCGTACGGCCCTGCGGGCGGCGCTGCTGTGCGCGGACGAACCGGCGGACGGCGGCCGGGACCGGCTCGCGGTGCGCCTCGCCGTCCTCGGCGTGCTGCGCGCACTCGCGCTGACCGGCCCCGTGCTGCTGGTCGTGGACGGCCTGCAGTGGCTGGACGGACCGAGCGCCGACGCGCTCGGCTATGCCGTACGCCGCCTCGACGGCACCGCCCTGCGCATGGTGGCCGCCGAGCGGAGCGCGGACGGCGAGCTGCCGGAAATGCTGCGCTGCTGCCCGCCCGGCACCGCCGAACTGGCCGTGCCGCCGCTGCCGGACATGGAGGTCGCCCGGCTGCTGCGCGCGGCCCTCGGCGCCGAGCTGCCGCCCGCGCTGCTCCGGGCGGTCCAGACCACCGCCGCCGGAAACCCGTCCTACGCACTGGAGTTGGGCCGGGCGGCCAGGCTGGCCCCGGCGCCCGCCGACCCCGGCCGCGCGCTGCCCGTACCGCGCAGGCTGCGCGCCGCGCTGCTGGAAGAGGTACGCGCCCTGCCGGAGGCCGCGCGGCACGCCCTCCTCGTGACGAGCGCCGCCGACCGCCCGAGCCTGTCCCTGCTGCGGGCCGCGGGGCTCCCCGGCCCGGCGGCCGCCCTCGCGCGGGCCGAACGGCTCGGCGTCGCGAGCGCCGACACCGAGGGCATCGTACGGTTCCGGCATCCGGTGCTGCGGGCCGCCGTGTACGCCGACGCGCCCGAGCACGGCCGCCGCGCGGCACACGCCCTGCTGGCGGTCGCGGTCACCGAGCCGGTGGAACGGGCCCGTCATCTCGCGCTCGCCCGCCCGTACGAGGACGAGACCACCGCCCGCACCCTGATGGCCGCGGCCGAGCACGCGCGCCGCCGGGGCGCGGCCGACACCGCCCACGAACTCGCCCGGCTCGCCGCCCGCCGCACCCCGGCCGACCATCAAGCGGCGTACGCGGACCGGCTGCTGGCAGCGGCCGAGTACGCCTGCGACGCCGGGCAGCTCCAGGAGGCGGGGCAGGCGGCCCGGACCGTCCTCGCCGCGGCGGGCTCCGCGCAGCAGCGGGTACGGGCCCGGCTGGTCCTGCTGCGCCACGCGGGGCAGGCGCTGGAGGGGACCCGCGAGCTGATCGAGGAGGGCCTGCGGGACGCGGCCGGAGACCCGCGGGCACAGGCGTGGCTGTACCACTGGGCGGCCGTACGGGAGCTGCTGTGCGGGGAGTTGGCGCAGGCCGCCCGGTACGCCCGGCGGGCCGCGCGGCAGGCGGCCGCGGCCGGTGACACGGACACCCGGACCGGGGCGCTCACCACGCTGGCCCGGGTGCGGTCGCTGGCCGGGGACCCGGCCGCCGCCGACGCCGCGCTGGCGGAGGCGCCGGTCCCGGGCGACGGCACCGAGGGCGCCGGCGGCGGCCCCGGCGGCGGCCCGGAGAGCCGGCGGCTGATCCGCACCCGCGCGGTCCTCGCCCTGGACGCGGACCGGGTGACCGAGGCGGGGGAGTGGATCGCCGGGCTGCTCACCGCCATCGGTGAGTCCGCCGGGGTCGAGGAGCTCATGGCGACCCGGGTGGCGCGGGCCCGGGTCCAGGTGCGCGCCGGTCACTGCCGCGAGGCCCTGCGCACCGCCGCCCGCTGCACCCGCGCCCTGGCCGAGGGGGGCGTACCGGCGGGTCCGGCGCTGTACGCGGCGGCGCTCGCGCAGGCCGCGGGCGGCACCGCGGAGGAGGCCCGGAGCCTGGCCCGGCAGGCGGTGCGCGCCTGCGAGACGGACGGCGACCGGCTGTTCCTGCTGCGCGCGCTGGCCGTGCTCGGGCAGGCCGAGCTGCTGGCCGGGGACGCGCGCGGGGCGGCGGCCGCGGCCGAGGCGCTGCACCGGCTCAGGGAGCTGGGCGCCACCATGCGCGCGGGCGACGCCCCGCTGCTGCACGCGTACGGGGACCTGGCCGAGGCGCTGGTCGTGTCGGGGGAGATGGACCTGGCCGGCGAGGTGCTCGGCGAGGCCCGCTCCCGGGTGTCCGGTGCCACGCCCGGCAGCGTGCTGTCGGCCCTGGACCGCGCCGAGGGGCTGCGGGAGGCGGGGCTCGGCCGGGCCAGGGAGGGCACGGTACGGCTGCGCGCCGCGGTGGAGCGGCTGCGCCGGCTGCCGCTGCCGGTGGACCTGGTGCGGACGCTGGTCGCGCTCGGCGTGGTCGAGCGCCGGGCGCGCCGCCGCGGCGCGGCGCGCGAGGCTCTCGGCGAAGCGCTGCGGACCGCGACACGGATCGGCGCGGCTCCGTGGGCGGCGCGGGCGCGGGAGGAACTGGCCCGGCTGGAGTCCGGGGAGCGGACCGAGACGGGCGGGCCCGGGCTCACGCCCTCGGAGGCGAGGATCGCGGAGCTGGTCGGCGGCGGGGCCACCAACCGGGAGGTCGCGGCCGAACTGTTCATCTCCGTCAAGACGGTGGAGGGCGCGCTGTCCCGGGTGTACCGCAAGTTCGGGGTGCGCTCGCGCACGGCGCTGGCCCACGCGATGGCGGTCGCGGTCATCGTGTCGGGCGCGGCAGTCGACGCGGCCGACGACGACGGCCAATCCGCCTCCGTGGCCCAGGAGGTGACGACCAGCCGGCCCGCGCGCCCCGCGCCCCGGGCACTGGTCACCCGCCGTTCACATGACATCGGTGGTTAACACAGGAAGCAAGGGTTCCCCCGCTTATGCGGAGGGGGTCGCTGTTCCTACGTTGAAGCTGTTCCGCTTCCCGGGAACACCGCCCCCACTCCCCAGAGGATCCCACAGTGAAGTCACGCCTGAAACTGCTCGGCCTGGTCGCCGTACCGTCCCTGCTCGCCGCCGCCGTCCCCGCGGCCTGGGCGGCCGACTCCGCGCAGCCGCACACAACCCGCGCCGCCGTCACCGGAGATGTGCTGACGGGACTCACCCAGCACGCGACCCGCACGGGCGCGGTCGCCGCGGGCCAGCGGATAGCGGTGGCCGTCAGCCTGGCCCCCAGAGGCGGCAAGGCGCTCGACACGTTCGTCGCCCAGGTCAGCGACCCGAAGTCCAGCTCCTACGGCCACTACCTGACGAAGCAGCAGTTCGCCGCCCGCTTCGGCCGTACGACCGCCGAGGTCGAGCAGCTCAAGGACTACCTGCGGGGACAGGGCCTCACGGTCGGCACGGTCCACTCGGGCAACCTGCTGATCGACGCCAGCGGCACCGCCGCCCAGGTGCAGAAGGCCTTCGGCACCACGCTCTCGGCGTGGAAGGACACCGCCTCGGGCCGCGCTTTCTACGCCAATGACAGCGCCCCGACGCTGCCGAAGGCCCTCGCGCCGCTCGTCAGCGACGTGGCCGGGCTGAACAACCGCGTCCAGCTGCACCACCAGGCGCCGTCCACCGTCACCCCGCACAACGGCCCCGGCGGCGGCTACACCCCCGCCCAGCTCAAGGGCGGCTACAACGTCTCCGGCACGTACACCGGCAGCGGCCAGAAGATCGCGCTGCTGGAGTTCGACGGCTTCCAGCAGTCCAACATCAGCGCCTACGACAGCCATTACGGGCTGGGCTCGCCCGCCCCGGCGGTGCAGAAGGTCGACGGCGGCTCCGGCGCGCTCGGTGACGGCCAGGTCGAGGTCGAGCTGGACATCGAGGTGCTGAACGCGATCGCCCCCAAGGCGAACGTCACCGTCTTCGAGGGCCCGAACTCCGACGCCGGCGAGGTCGACACCTACCAGGCCATCGTCGACAGCGGCATTCCGACCACGTCGATCAGCTGGGGCGCCGCCGAGTCCCAGCGCACCACGTCCAACATCAACGCCGTGGACGCCGTCTTCAAGGCCGGCGCGGCCCAGGGCCTCGGCTTCTACGCGGCCTCCGGCGACGACGGCTCCGACGACGCGGGCAACGGCGGCACCTCCGTCGACTACCCGGCCAGCGACCCGTACGTCACCGGCGTCGGCGGCACCAAGCTGACCGTGACCTCCTCCAACGCCTGGAGCAAGGAGGTGGCGTGGTCCGGGGGCGGCGGCGGCAAGTCCTCCGTCTTCAAGATCCCGAGCTGGCAGACGCCCGTCCAGAAGAGCGCCGGCGGCGGCTACCGCCAGGTCCCGGACGTCTCGGCGCACGCCAACCCCAGCCCCGGCGTCTCGATCTACTCCCAGGGAAGCTGGACCGCGGTGGGCGGCACCAGCGCCGCCGCGCCCGAGTGGGCGGCGTTCGCCGCGCTCTACAACCAGCAGGCCGCGGCGGCCGGCAAGGCCAACCTCGGCTTCGCGAACCCGGCCCTGTACGCGGCGAAGGGCACCGGTTTCCACGACATCACCAGCGGCAGCAACGGCGCCTACTCCGCCACCACCGGCTGGGACTTCACCAGCGGCTGGGGCTCCTACAACGCCGCCACCCTGGCGGCCAAGCTCCTCGGCTGACAGCAGGCTGACGGCAGACTGACAGCAGGGGGCAGCGCCTGAACCACACGGCGGACGGGGCGCGGGCCGGGGGTGACCCCGGCCCGCGCTTCCGCATGGGCACCAGGCTCCAGGTCAGCTGGTGGCGAGCCTGCCGACCGCGTGGACCTCGTTGACGTCACCGGTGTTGAAGAACGTCCACGGTACGGTGAAGAAGCCGCCGGCGCCCCAGTTGGAGCCCCAGCTGTTCTCGATCTTCACGCCCTGGGCGTTGTACCCGACTATGGTGACCTCGTGGCCGCCGAGGACCGGGTCGCTGGAGGAGTCGCCGGGCAGGTAGCTGTAGTCCGAGGCGGTCTGGGAGTTCAGGTCCTCGAAGCTCTGGTGCACGGTGAAGCCGATCGCCACGGGCTCGCCCTGGGAGACGGCGTTCTTGATGGCGGACTTGGCCGACGAACCGCTCGTGGGCAGTTCGTCGAAGCCCGAAAGCTTGTAACCGGCCGCGTTGGCACGCTCGTTGTCGTCCGGCTGGGTCGTGTAGTCGTCGGTGCCCTGCCAGTAGTCGGACTGGGTGTCGATGCCCTGGTCCTGCTCCATGGGCAGCGCGACGCCCGCGGTGGTGCCCTCGTCGTCGCCCTGGGCGATCTGCGAGTAGATGTACATCGGCGCCATCGGAGCGCCGCCGATGCCCTGCTCGCTCATCAGGATGCCGTACGCCGAGTAGCCGGTGGCCCAGGCGACGCAGGAGCCGACCTGGCCCTGGTCGCCCGGCGAGAGCGCGTACTTGCTGAGGTCGGCGCTGGCCGGCGCGGCGCCGGAGCGCTTGAAGACCGGCTGCGCACCGTGGCGGGTGAGCTTCGCGTCGGGGTGCTTGCCCCGCAGTTCCTTGAGGTTGAGGCCCAGGCCGTGCGTCAGGTGGTGGGCGTGGGGGGCGGCCTGCCCGGCGGCGGTCGCGGCGGTCGCGGTGTTCGCGAACGCGGCGGTGGACAGGCAGGACAGGGCGGCGGCTGCGACGGTGACGACACCGGCGGATCTGCGGAAACGCATCGTTCCGACTCCTTGGAGCGCAGTAGTGGGGGGAGTGCCGGACCACCGGACGGTGGGACCGGGCACACGCCGGTGAACGGAAGACGGTGGGGAGAACTCGGCGGCCTGGACTGCCGCCGTCCGACTCCTTGTTCGACCGGCAACCGGAAGCCTGCGCCACACCGCTTGGACGCGGCAAGGTCATCTGCCCGTTAACTGTTAGGAGTTGATCGCGATGGGGCCAATGACCCTGGTTGCCCGGTTCCGGCGCCGACTCTTACCTGGTTCTCGTTGACTTGCCGTGGGTCTCCGCACTTCGCTGGATTCCGCGCGGGAACACGCTCCCGGGACTGGGACTGGGACTGGGACTGGGACTGGGACTGGGAACCGGGACTGGGACCGGGACCGAGGCCGGGACTGGCGCCGAGGCCGAGGCCGGGGTCGGGGCCGGTGCCTCGGCCGACGGAACGTCCGACTGCGCAGCCGACACACCGGCCCGACGTCCGCAGGAGGCTGACCCGACGATGCAAGACGATGCCGTTTCGCTCCCCGGCGAACCGCTGGCGGCCCTGCTGCGCACCGGCCCCTTCCCGGACGCCCTGCGGGCCGCGATGGAGGCCAGCGGCCTGACCCTCAACCGCATCCGGCACCGGCTGCACAGCTTGGGCACACCGGTGTCCACGGCCACCCTCAGCTGCTGGCGCTCCGGCCGCCACCAGCCCTCCCAGACCGCCGCGCTGGCCGCGCTCGCCTCGCTGGAACGCGTCCTGGACGTACCGCCGGGCGCGTTCAGCTCCCTCCTCGGCCCTCCCCGGCCCCGGGCCCGGTGGCTGCGCCTGGCCGCCGACGCGCCCGGCCTCACCGCGCTCTGGCCGGAACCCAGACGCGGCGACGTGAGCGAGGCCTACCGCAGCGTCGACTCCCGCTGGATCTCGTCACTGCGCTGCCTCAACCGCCATATGCGGCTGGAGGTCGACGCGCGCGGACGCGAACACCGCATGTGGATGCGGCAGGTGGTACGCGCCGAACGGGACGGACCGGACCGCGCGGTCCTCGCCCACCTGCCGGACACCCCCGGCTCGGTCCCGTCACT
This sequence comes from Streptomyces sp. NPDC047017, assembly GCF_040644175.1. Classification (NCBI taxonomy): domain Bacteria; kingdom Bacillati; phylum Actinomycetota; class Actinomycetes; order Kitasatosporales; family Streptomycetaceae; genus Streptomyces; species Streptomyces sp. NPDC047017. The sequence continues at coordinate 223,846 of NZ_JBEYVW010000014.1, forward strand.
GGACCTGCGGCCGCCGTGCCGCCGGGGCACCGTCGTCGAGAACCCGCGCACCGGCATGCTCGTCGCCGAAGTACTGTTCAGCCGGCCGCTGCGGCGCGGCGACACCGCCATCTTCGAGGCCACCCTGACCCACGCCGAACCACGCCCACCGGCACGGGAGTTCACCGTCCGCCAGCAGTCACCGGCCGGGGAGTACGCGCTGGAGGTGCATTTCGACCCGGCCGCGCTGCCCACCACCTGCTACGCCTTCAGCACCTCGACCGGATCGGCCCCCGAGGCCCGCCGCCTGCTCCGCCCCACCGACGGCTGCGTCCACGTGATCGGCACCCGGTCCAGCCCCGGCGTCTTCGGAATCCGCTGGGAATGACAGGTGAGCGCTGGTGGTGGGCCGGGAGTCAGAGCCGGACCTCACGAGGTCCCGGCGAGCGCCTCCTCGCACCGCCCCTGCCCGTTCAGGGCGCGCACCAGGAGGCACCGCGAGGAGGCGGCCCTGTTCCCCGACGCCCGGGGCAGACTGCCGCGCGCGACCGCTTCCGTCGCCTCGAACCGGCCCTGCCCGCTGCCCGCACCGAGCTTCCGCCAGGCACGCCAGGGCGGACAGCTCGATGTCCGCCACGTCGGTGAGATGCGCCGTCGTGCGCCGCGGCCGGCGTACGCACATGACGGATCACTCGCGAGCCCGAGCGCTCACCGTGGGATGCGCGTCACCGCTGTCCGCGTCCAGGCCCGCCAGCAGGCGCAGTCCGTCCTCGGCGGGGCTGCCGGGGGCGGCGGACAGCACCAGCAGCTCCATGCCCGAGTGGTCCGGGAGCGCGAAGTTCTCCTGGTGCAGTTCCAGCAGTCCGACCAGCGGGTGCCGGTACGCCCTGCGGCCATGGGTGCGGGCGCGCACGTCCGCGCGGGCCCACAGGCGGCGGAACCGCTCGCTGCCCATCGCCAGTTCGCCGATGAGCGAGGCCAGGCAGGGGTCGTCGGGATACTTCCCGGCGGCCAGGCGCAGGTGCCCGACCACGTCGAGGGTGCAGTTCTCCCAGTCCGCGTAGAGGCCGCGCTCGGCCTCCTCCAGGAAGATGTGCCGGGCGGTGTTCAGCCCCGGGACCGGCCGGCCGAAGAGGAGCCCGGCGAGGCGGTTCGCGGCGAGTACGTCCATGCGGTGGTTGGTGATCAGCGCGGGTGCGTCGGCGACCAGGCCGAGGACGCGCAGCAGTTCCGGCCGCACCCGCCCGCCCGGCGCCTTCGCACGGCGGCGGCGCTGCCGGGCGAGCCGGTCGAGGTGCCCGCGTTCGGTCTCGTCGAGGCCGAGGACGCGGGCGAGCGCGTCGAGGACCTGCTCGGAGGGCTGGGTCGCGCGGCCCTGCTCCAGGCGTACGTAGTAGTCGACGCTGACTCCGGACAGGTGCGCGACCTCTTCGCGGCGCAGCCCCTCGACCCGGCGGCGGCGGTCGAGGGGGATGCCGACGGCCGCCGGGTCGACTCGGGCCCGCCGGGTCCGCAGAAAGCCCGCGAGATCATCCATGCGCTCAGTATGGCCGCGGCGCGGCCCGCGAGGGTGGCCCTGCCGATACCAGGAAGTCCCGTCCTACGGAAGAGGCGTCCCTGAACACCGGGCGCAGCGTCGCCCAGGATCGAAGGCATCCGATCCGAAGGAGTTCCCATGAAGACGCTGATCGTCCACGCCCACCCGGAGCCGAAGTCGCTCAACAGCTCGCTGAAGGACCTCGCGGTGGCCACGCTGGAGAACGCCGGGCACGAGGTGCGGGTGAGCGACCTGTACGCGATGAACTGGAAGGCGGTCGCGGACGCCGCCGACTACGGCCCGCACGCGTCGAGCCGGCTGAAGGTCGCCCTGGACTCGGGCCGGGCCTTCGACGCGGGGGCGCTCACCCCGGACGTCCGCGCCGAGCAGGACAAGCTGCTGTGGGCCGACACCATCATCTTCCAGTTCCCGCTGTGGTGGTACACCATGCCCGCCATCCTCAAGGGCTGGGTGGACCGGGTGTTCACCTACCGCTTCGCGTACGGCGTCGGCGAACACAGCGACATCAAGTACGGCGAGCGCTTCGGCGAGGGAACCCTCGCGGGCAGGAGGGCCCTGCTGTCGGTGACCGCCGGCGGCCCCGAGCCGCACTACGCCGCGCGCGGCATCAGCGGCCCCATCGACGACCTGCTGTTCCCGATCCACCACGGCATCCTCTACTACCCGGGCATCGAGGTACTCCCGCCGTTCGTGCTGTACGGCGCCGACCGACTGCGCGACGAGGACTACCCGGCCGTCGCCAAGGCCTGGAAGCAGCGCCTGCTCACCCTGGACACGACCGAGCCGATCGCCTTCCGACGCCAGAACTCCGGCGACTACGAGATCCCTTCGCTGCACCTGAAGAAGGGCCTGGAGCCGGAGGGCCGCACGGGCTTCGGGCTGCATGTACGCGGCTAGGTCCTGTCGGGAAAGGGTCGGCGGCGCGGTGGGGCGGGGCACGGACAACCTGCGCGGATGAAGCGGATTCAGCGGGCCGCCGGCGCGGTGGCCGGCTCAGCGGTGGGCGATGCCCTGGGCGGCCCCTTCGAGTTCGGTCACCAAGGGGCGTTCTCCGCGCGGTTTCCCGCCCCGGGCGCCGGTGGCGAGATGTGCGGCGGCGGTGGCTGGGACCCCGGCGAGGCCACGGACGACACGCAGACGGCCGTCCTGGTCGCGGAGTCCCTGCTGGAGCGGGGCCGACTGGGCCTGCCGGACATCTTCGCCCGCTTCCAGCGGTGGGCGGCAGCGGAACCCGAGGACATCGGCTTGCAGACGGAGGACGTCCTGACCTAGGCGGCGACACGGACACCGTCGCCGCGGTGACCGGCGGCCTCGCGCGGGCGCACTACGGGCTGGACGCGATCCCCGCCCGCTGGACCCGGCCGCTCCCTGTCCCCCTCCCGGGATTCGACGGACGGGTGCTGCGCCTGCCGGACCTGCTCCACCTCGCACGCCGCCTCGGAGCGGGCTGTTGACGGACAAGGCGTGGTAGCCGGCTGATGGGAGAGCCGTTGGCGCGGAGGGCCGGACGTCTCGCCTCCGCATGCCGTCGGCGGATGCTGCCGGAGCCGATGCTCGCCGCCCCTCACCACGCCGAACCTGCTCTGCCCCGCTGCCCTGTTGCCGTGCCCCCACGGTGGGCAGCGGAAGTGAAGTGAAGTGAAGCAGGGCGTACAGCGGCAAAAACACATGTCACCGGCCTCTGCCGCGCTACTCCGCCCCACGCGTCGACAGCCGCCGTGTGATCCGGTCGAACAGCACAGTCAGCGGCTCGCCGACCTCCCGGCCGAACTCGGTCAGCCCGTAGGTGACCTGGGGCGGCGTCGTCGGCTCGACCTCCCGCCAGACCAGGCCGTCCTGGACCAGTGCGCGCAGGGTCTGGGCGAGCATCTTCTCGCTGATGCCGTGAATGCTCTCGCGCAGCTCGTAGAACCGGAGGTCATTGCTCCGCAAGGAGATCAGCACCCAGATGCCCCACCTGCTGGTCACATGGTCGACCACATCGCGCGCGGGGCAGTCCGTGTGAAACACGTCATACCGCGCCCCGGTCCCGGTCCCTCTGCGCTGCACGCCTCCCACCATGACATGAGCTTACCTCGGGGTATGTCCTTACCGAAAGTTAGCCCGCACTCCTAGCGTGAAGGCCACAGAGGACTTCCGACGACAACCGACGACAAGGAGCTGATCATGATCGTGGTGACCGGGGCTACCGGGAACATCGGCCGGCCGCTGACGCAGGCGGTGGCTGAGGCGGGCCATCAGGTGACGGCGGTGTCACGGCACTCGACGACGGTGCCGAACGGTGTCCGGCACGTGACGGCCGACCTGGCCCGGCCGGCCAGCCTCAAGCCCGCGCTGGCCGGAGCGAAGGCGCTGTTCCTGCTGCTGTCCGGCGACCTGCACGCCACAGGAGCCCACCCCGCCGACCTCATCGGCGAAGCCGCGGCGAGCGGGGTCCGCCGGATCGTCCTGCTCTCCACTCTGGGCGTGGCGACCAGGCCGTACGGCCCGACCCGGATCGCGATGCGCGAACTGGAGGACATTTTGCGGGAGTCCGGCCTGGAGTGGGCCATCCTGCGGCCGGGCGGCTTCGCCTCCAACGCCCTGTGGTGGGCCGAGTCCGTCCGCACGCGACAGGTCGTCGCCGCGCCCTTCGGTGACGTAGGAGTGCCGGTCATCGACCCGGCGGACATCGCCGCGGTCGCGGCGGCCTGCCTGCTGGACGACCGCCACACCGGCGGCGTCTACGAGCTGACCGGCCCCGAGGTGATCACTCCGCGCCGGCAGACGGAGGCCATCGCCGCCGCGCTGGGCTCGCCGGTGAGGTTCCACGAACTCACCCGCGACGAGGCCAAGACCGCCATGACCCAGAGCATGCCGGCCGAACTCGCCGACGACACGCTGGACATCCTCGGCTCCCCGAACCCGGCCGAACTGCGCGTCAGCCCGGACGTCCAACGCGTCCTCGGCCGCGCCCCGCTCCCCTTCACCGACTGGGCCGCCCGCAATGTCGCCGCGTTCCGCTGAGACCGGGCGCCGACCGCGATCGCGGGCGCGCACCTCGCGGTGGGTCTGGCTGTGATCGGCAACCTCGGCATGTACCTGCGCCGTGTACCGACACGCGCATCGAGAACGCGGTGAGGCTGGGCTGACGGCAGGTTGCCGGGAGGCGGCAGAGTTCCGCCAGGCGTCGCTGCCGGGAACCTCCGTTCACGCCGGATGATCAGGTGAGTAACCTTGATTGAGAGGCCTTCGCCAGGAAGAGGGCTTGCCGCCGATCGCGGATAAGTCCCGAGCGGTTGTGGGGAAGGCGGGGTGGCTGGAAGATGCCAAGCGAAATAGCCGTGAATCGGCAGTAGTGAAAGAATCACGTGGTGTTCCGGCCGATGAGGGCCCGCGAACATGTCTCCCCATTTGACCACGAACGACTGGGTCGTCATTGCTGCGGGAACGACCATTGTCTACATGGTCGCGACGCGTTGGTGCATGCCCACGCCCAAGGCAAAACGTCAGATATCCTTCGCCCCGCTGGGCGGGTGTGTCTTCCTTGTCCCCTCCGCCGCGGTAAAGGGCTACTCCGTTTCCTTCACCCTGTACTCGTACAGCTGTGTACTGCTGATGATCGTCGTCCTGCTGGTGCCGGTCAGGAAAAGGGTCGCAGCCGATGTCCTGGAACAGGAGCGGAACCCTTGGACCAAGGTTCAGCTCAATTCAGTGTCATTGTGGTGGATAGGGCTGTCGCTCGCCGCCGGTATCGCGGCCATGCTCTATCTCCGGCCACTTGTCGAATAGCGCGGCGTCGACTCCCGTCTCCTGGGCTGAGCGCAGCGAGCTGCCGTCAACCATGACCTCGGTCCCCCGGCCCGGCCTCAACATGTGGGACGGACGGCCAGGAGAGTCGAATCCCCCCAGGAACGCAGCCGGGGCCGGACCGCCTGTGAGCGGTCCGGCCCCGGACGGGCAGCGTAGGTCGGTCAGCCGCTGAACCAGCCGTTCAGGTCGGCGATGACCTGCACGCCGCCCGTGTGGTTGGTGAAGGTGATCCTGCCGTCGACGACCGGGACGACCACCAGATTGGAGATCGTCTTCCCGGCCGTGTAGTTGAGGTTCGACGCCCCGGGCCGCGGGCGGCCGTGCGGGTGGACGGTCAGGAAGCTGTCGGCGGTCGGTGCCGTGACCGTCACGTTCAGGACGACGGCCGTGACGCCCTCGGCGGGCACGCCCGCCACACCCGTGACCTGCGCACTCACCACATCGCCCGGGCCGACCGCCCCCGCGCGGGCACCGAGGCCGCTGCGGGTGTCGAGCAGCCGTACCGGCTCGGTGGCGGTGAACGCCGCGCCCGTGGCGGAGTAGTAGCCCGTGACATCGGCGAGCAGATCGACCGTGCCGGCGCTGTTGCGCAGCACCACCGAGCCGTTCACCACCGGCACGACCACCAGATTGGGCAGGGTGTCCCCGGCCGTGTAGTTGATGTTCGACACGACCGGGACAGCCTGGCCGTCCGGATAGGCGATGACGAAGCCGTTGCTGGTCGGGGCGACGGCCGTGACGTTCATGACGACCGCGGTCACCCCGGTGGCGGGCACCCCGTGTACCCCGGCGACCTTCAGCTTCACCGTGCCGCCCGCGCCCACGCGGGCCTTGGCGGCGCCGGTGCCGGAACGGGTGTCCAGGAAACGCGTCGGATCGATCGGCGTCAGCAACGAACCCTGGTTCTGCGCGGCCGTGTAGTAGCCGGCCACGTCGGCGACGACGTCGACCGCGCCCGTGCTGTTGCGCAGGTCCACCGTGCCGTTGGTCACGGCCACCGTCACCAGATTGGAGAGCGTGCGCGAGGCCGTGTAGTTGAGGCTGGAGGCCGACGGCACGGAGGAGCCGTCCGGGTAGACGGTGAGGAAGCCGTTGCTGGTCGGGGCGACGGCCGTGACGTTCATGACGACCGCGGTCACCCCGGTGGCGGGCACCCCGTGCGCCCCGGCGACCTTCAGCTTCACCGTGCCGCCCGCGCCCACGCGGGCCTTGGCGGCGCCGGTGCCGGAACGGGTGTCCAGGAAACGCGTCGGTGTGAGGGGGACGAACCGCCCGGGCGTCGTGGCCGCGGCCTGCGTCACGGTGTAGGCGCCCGGCAGGTAACCGGGGGAGCGGGTGCCGCTCGTGTAACCGGCGCCGTCCGCCACCAGGTCGTAGCGGCCCGGCGGCAGGTCACGCGTGTTCAGCAGCACAGTCAGCGAGGTGCCGCCCGGCCCGACGGAAACCGCCGGGTTCATGCGGTACTCGCTGCGGTTCTCGCTGCCGCGCAGCTCGATCTCGGTGCCGAGTGTCAGCCCGGAGCCGTACAGGACGACCGGGTGCGCCGTCCCGGCCGGCCCGCTCGTGCTGCTCAGCCGGGACACGTCGGCCTGCGGCGAGGAGCCGCCGCAGCCGGTCCTGCACACGCCCTGCATCGTGTACTCGTACGGCACCGCGGCGTTGCCCGGCCCGAAGACGAGCACGTACTGCCCGGTGGGCGCGTAGGCGGTCGTCAGGCAGTGGAACCGGAACTCGCCGTAATTGCCGCTGCACTGGTACGAGTCGTCGGCGGCCCCGGCGAACGCAGTCGGCGCCAGCAGGCTCACCGAGGGCATGTCCACGCCCGTCGAGCTGTCCGTGCCGACCACGTCGAAGGACAGGCGCGGCTTCATGTCGAGCACCGCGCAGAAGGCGGTGGCGGACTCCGTCAGGACCCCGCCGCGCGGCGCGAAGCCCGCCGGCGACACCTTGTTCGCCGTGCACTCCGGCACCCAGCCGGCCGCGGTGCCGACCCGCCAGGTGTCCAGTGAGGCGTTGATCGGCGTGGTGCCGTAACCGCTCGCCAGGGCGAAGACCAGATACGACGTGGACCCGCTGACCCGGCAGGTGCCGGCGGTGCCCGGCGCGCGGCACAGAATCGTCCCCGAGCCGTCGACGACCCCGAGGGACGCGCCCGTGCGGTAGGCCGCGTCCGGCGTGCGCACGGACAGCCACAGCTTGTCCGTGGCCGCCGCCGTCACCCGCAGGCACGTGCTGTCGAGCGCGCCGCGGAAGGTGTACGCGGTGGAAGGACCGCCGACGGCCAGCGACTTCGGCGCCGCGCACCGGGCCGTCGCGGAGATGTCCCGGCGGACCAGCTGGTAGGTGTCGGTGTCGTAGCCGTTGTTGGACAGCAGGGCCGTGTACGCGGCACCGCTGGTGAAGCGGCAGGTCGTCGTGGAGACACCCACGGCGGCACACACCTTGTCGCCGGCGCTGTCGTAGATCGCCAGCGCCGCGTTGACCCTGTTGCTGTCGTTCGTGTAGGCGAGCAGCTCGGCGGTGGAATGCCCGCCGGCCACGACGGACAGGCATGCGGTCTGCCGGGGCTGGAGCCCGACCTGGGCGCCCCGGTGGTCACCGAAGGCGGACGGTGACCACGCCGTGCAGCCCGCCGCCTCCCCGGTGCGCTGGACGGCCAGCCGGTACGTACCGGCCGCCGGCGCGGACAGCACCGCGTGGAACGGTGCGGCGCCGGTCAGCTTGCAGACCGTCGGCCCACGGCCACTGGCGCACTGGGCGGCGCCCTCGGCGTCGAAGACCCGCACGGCCGGGTGGACGTCGTCCGACGTGTCCTCGTCGACCGCCCCCCGGTCGACGAGATAGACGCCCTGGCCGGAACCGGTGGGCAGCCCCAGGCACAGCGTCTGCCCGGCCCCGGTGAAGGTGCCGGTCGCCGGGCCGGACGCGAAGCCGTCGTCGCGCACCGTCGCACAGCCCCGCGCCTGGGCGGTCGGGTAGAACCAGACGCCGTACGCGTCGCTCCCGGCGCTGTCACGGCCGTTCCGGGCCCAGGTGTAGTCGCCGGCGGCCATCCGGCAGGGTGTGGCCGGCTCCGGGTCGCACACCGGTGTGCCGTCCGCGCGGTACAGCCGGCCGACGACACCGGACTCCGTGTCGCCGTCGGCCCTGAGCGCGCCGAACAGGTACGGCCCGGTGGCCCGGACACGCAGGACGCGGCAGCGGGCGGCCGAACCGGTGTCCGGGACCGTGCCGTAGGCCTGCGCCTCGACGGCCGGGCAGCCGGCCGGGTGGGACAGCCGGGCCAGCGTGACCGTGTTGCTGTCGTCGGCGGCAGCGGACCGCTCGTTCGCGAGGACGCGGAACGGAGCCTCGCCCTTCAACACGCAGTCGAGATCGGTGGTGTTGTCGGTGCGGGTGTCGCAGACCTGACTGCCTTCGGCGTCGTACACCGTCGCGTGCACGGGCCAGTCGGCCACGTGCAGGCGCAGCGTCTCACCGGCCGCCGTCGGCAGGCCGTAGCAGACACCGGCGGAACCCGCCGCGAGGGCGCCCGGCAGAACGGCCGGCGCGCCCAGAGCCGTGTCGGTCTCCCTCACCGCGGTGCACGAGGTGCCCGACAGCAGGGTCTTGTAGGCCACGGAGAACCCGTTGCCGGCGCCCCAGGAGCTGGTGACGCTCAGCGTGTGGGCGCCGGCCTGCTGCGTCGGGCAGCGCAGTACCCCGTAGGAGTCGTCCGGCCGGTCGCAGGTGACGGTGGTGCCGTCGGGCGCGGCCAGCGAGACGTTCGTGGGATAGCCCTGCGCGTCGACGACCTGGACGAACACGAGGTCGCCTGCGCGGGGCACGTCGAGTGTGAAGCTCGCGCCGCCGGCGGGGAGAGCGGAGCAGGTGTGGACGGTGTCGGGCGCGAGGGGCCCGGAACAGGTGTCGGAGCGGCCGTTCTCGCCGATGCGCTTGCCGATCTGGCGGGCGGCGCGGAGGTGCGAGTCGGTGCCGGGGGCGGGCTTGGGTCCCGCCTTGGGCGTCTGGGCCGCTTCGGGTGTCCGGGCCGGCTTGGGTGTCTGGGCCGGCTTCGGCGTCGCGGCCACCGTGGTGGCGGCCGCGGCGGTGCCGACCGGTCCGAGAACGGATGCGACGACGGCGACGATCAGCGCGATGACCACGGCACTGACCGCACCAACCGTACTGGCCGCGCCGATGCCCCCGCCGCGCGGCCGTCTCGCCTGTCTTTGCCTGTGTTCGAATGTCAAGTGGTCCCCCCTTGGACTCCTACGTTCAAAACAGGCGGAGTCTAATGTCGATCTGATCGCGGAGGCGGCCTATTACTGCGCCCGGACGGGCAGATGGCCACGAAGGCGTACCAACTGCTGTCGCGGACGCTCGACCGTTCGCGGTGGGGACGGTGGCGACGGCGGTGGCGACAGCGGTGGCGCGACGCGATCAGAGGCGGTGCAGGGGAGCCGTGCTGTCGATCCAGTGCCAGTTCACCGGTTGCCACTGCCGCTTGAGGGCGGTGCGTTCCTTGGCGTAGGAGCGCAGTGCGTCCTCGACCGTCTGACCGAGTGCGCCGAGGGCGGCGGGGCACGGGATGCGCAGCAGCAGATGCTGTGTGCGGTGTACGAGGATCAGCTCGCCCGCAGGGGTGCAGTCCACGAGGGTGAAGTGCTTGAGCAGCTTGTACCGCTTGTCCTCCAGGTCGAGGCGTTGGGCCCGCACTCCGGTGGCCGTCCAGGCGAACAGCCCGTACCGGTTGAGGTGGTAGATCCGCTCGTGTGCGGGGTCGGCGGCGATCTCGAAGCAGAAGCCGGTGAAGGGGCTGTCACGGTACAGGTCCATGCCGCCGAGTCGGCCGACGACCTCACCCTCGTCGCTGACCAGGACGAAAGCGAACCGCTGGCCACGGCTGCCGCCCCGGTAGACGTGGCCGAAGACGGGGACGACGAACAAGTCCTCACGCACCACCGCGGGCCGGCCGAGCCGGGCGTCGTGCCAGTCCCACCGCCGCGCGGTCGGGTCCGCACCGATGAGGTGCTCGGCCAGCGAGGGCCGCGGCCGGCGGTCCATGCCGACGGGCCGCCCGTCGAACAGGACGTCCGGCCGAAGGTCGGCTTCCGTGTGCTTGACGGGTTCCGCCTCCATGGACGCCAGGGCCCGCAGCGTCGGCTTCGAGGTGGGGGTCAGCGGCTGGTCGGTGACCGACACGATGTTGGCGAGCAGGTTGGCGTAGTTGTAGAGGCCGTACTCGCCGGTCGTGCACAGCAGGCGGCCGGCCGGGGTCGTGCTGATCCAGGAGGCGAACGGGTCGCGCGGGCCGTCGTCGTAGCTGCTCAGGGGCGCGCGGTGGCGCGCGGTCAGCGCGGTGAGGTCCGCGGTGACCAGATGGGTCTGGTCTCCGGGACCGGTCGCGGCGAGTGTCCCGTCGGGCAGGACGCACAGCCCCTTGGCCCAGCACAGGTCCTCGCCCAGCCCTGTCGTGGGGCCGCCGAAAGTCGTGGTCCGGTTCCGGCCCCGGTACGCGCTCTGCCCCGAGACCGCGGTGGCGAGCGGGGTGCCGTCGGGGGCGAACCTCGTCACCAACGAGTAACCGAAGTGCGCTTTCGCCGGGTCGGGTTCGTCGTCGGCCACGCCGTAGGTGTGGCGGTGGACGCCGTGGAGGGCGTACATCTCGCCGGTGGGGGTGGTGGCGACGTCGTCGACCCGCACCCCCCAGCCGTCGGTGTACTTGCGCTCCAGGTCGACCGCATGGTGATCGACGAGCGCGGACGGCAGCGGCACGGGTATCGCATGAGTCATTGCGCCATTCTCACCCGCCCCACTGACAACGCCCCAGGAGCCCGCCGCCCGCCTCACGTACTCGAACGACGTACTTGAACGACCGACTTGAACGATGTACTTGACGCTTCCTCATGTCAGGTCGGTTGGCCTGGAGGCGGTACGTCGATCGGAGCCGCACGCGTCAGCAGCGCGGCGACGGCGTCCGGGGCCTCGCGCATCGCGTCGTGCCCGGTGGGGAGTTCGTGCACCTGCCAGCCCGGATCGGCCTGGAGCCGGGCGCGGAGTCCGGCGAAGGGAGTGCGGTCCTCCCATCCGGAGCAGTAGACGAACTCGCGGCGGGGCACACGGTCGGCGGCACCGGTCAGCCGGATCGTCTGCGTGAACGAGGCGAGCGGATGGGGCCGGCGGCGGGGATCGCCGCCGGCGGGCGGAAGCACGGTGTAGCCGGTGCTCGCGGCGCCGGCGATGAACGCCTGCCGGTAGCGCTCGGTGGTCGACGACCAGCACGACTCGCCGTCGCGCGGCACGTAGGCGTCGAGATGCACAAGACGCGAGATCCGGCCGCGGGCACGGTCGGCGGCGGCGGAGATCACCATCCCGCCGTAGCTGTGACCGACCAGTGTCGCGCCGGTGATGTGAGCGCGGTCGAGGAGGCGCAGTACGTCGTCGGCGTGGGTGTCGAGGTTGGCGGTCGCGACCGTCGCGGTGTCGTCGTCGGGCCGCAGACCGGTCAGGGTCAGGGCGTGCACGGTGTGACCGGCGCGCTCCAGCAGCGGAACCACCGCTTCGAACGACCACGAGCCGTGCCAGCCGCCGGGTACGAGGACGAACGCCGCCATGGGCTTCTCCTTCCTTGGGCCGCGGCACCGAGACGCGCCCCCAGGGACGTGCCGTGCGGCGGACCGCGCTGCCTGCGGCGCACAACCACTCCGGACCATCACGTCCGGACCTGGCCGACCACCGGTGAACTGCCGCATGATGCCCGACCGCCACGCCGCCTTCAACAGGGCGGTCGCCGGTCACTGCGTCAGGCCGGGGGCCGCAGACCTCGCAGCAGGACGGAGAGGTAGGCGTCGACGAGTTCCCGGGATGGTGGCTGAACGCGGGCGACGGCGAGGGCCGTTCGGCCGATCAGGCTGGTCGCGACCGCGGGATCGAGGTCGGTGCGGACCGTGCCGTCGCGCTGAGCTGCTTCGACCATCTCCTCCAGCACGCGGGCGAGGTCGCCGCGCAGAGCGGTGGTGGCGGGCATGTTCAGCCCGCCCAACTGGCCGCCGGCGGAGTGGTGGGCGCTCTGGAAGCCGATCAGCTCGCGCAGGAAGAGATCCAGGGCCTGTCCGGGCGCCGTCTCGGCGAGCAGGTCGCGGGCCCGTTGGACGACCGGCGCGAGCAGGCCGGAGACCGCCGCGTCGAGGAGGGCGTCCTTGCCGCCGAACGTGCGCACGACGGTGGCCGCGCCCAGCCCTGCCCTCTTGGCGATGGTCTCGACGGTCAGCGGTGTGCCGGGCTCGGCCAGCAGTGCGGTGGCCGCGTCGAGTGCGAGCCGGCGGTTGCGCAGGGCGTCGGCCCGGCGCGGGGTTCCGGAGGACATTGACAAGTGAAACGCGCCTTCCACATAATCTATTGGAACGTCTATTCCACTTAGTCTAGCGGGAGAGCGGCTGCCCATGAACGAGCGGATCCTGATCTCCGGAGGCAGTATCGCCGGGCTGGCCCTGGCGCACTGGCTGGCCCGGTACGGCTTCCGGACCACGGTGGTCGAGCGGGCCCCGGCACCGCGCACCGGCGGCAACGGGGTGGACGTACGCGCCCAGGCCGTCGAAGTCGCCGAGCGGATGGGGATCATGGCACGGGTCCGCGCGCTGGCCGCCGACGTCCGGGGGATGAAGTTCGTCGACGCCTCGGACCGGACCGTCGCCCGAGTCGGCACACAGGACCCGGCCTCCGTGGAGATCATGCGCGGCGATCTGGTCGCGCTGCTGCGTGAAGTGACCGACACCGAGTACCTGTTCGACGACTCCGTCCGGCGCCTGGAGCAGGACGACGACGGCGTGCTCGTCACCTTCGAACGGGCCCCCGCCCGCCGCTTCCACCTGGTCGTCGGCGCCGACGGGATGCACTCCACCGTCCGCCGGCTCGCCTTCGGGCCGGAGGAACGGTTCGTCCGCTTCAAAGATCACTACTTCGCCTTCGCGAACGCCGATGCCGCCCTCGGTGAGGACCGCTGGGTGACCATGTTCAACACTCCGGGCCGCATGACCGGGATCTACCGCTCCGGGAACCACGCCCAGGCCAAGGCCTATTTCATGTTCCGCTCCGCGCCGCTGGCGTACGACCCCCGCGACATCGCGGAGCACAAGCGCCTGCTCGGCGAGCGGTTCGCCGGTGACAGGTCGTGGCGGAACCGGGAACTCCTCGACTCGGCCCTCGCCGACCCGGAGTTCTACTTCGACGCCCTGGCCCAGGTCAGGATGAGTTCCTGGCACAACGGCCGGGTCGCGCTGGTCGGTGACGCCGCCTGGTGCGCGTCCCCCGCCTCGGGCGCCGGCGCGGAACTGGCGCTGGTCGGTGCCTACCGCCTGGCCGGGGAACTGGCCGCCGCGGACGGCGACCACCGGGCCGCCTTCCCCCGCTACCACACCGTCCACCGCCCACTGGTCGACCGGAAGCAGCAGATCGGCCCCAACGTCCGCATCATGATCCCCAGAACCGCCCCCGGCCGGTTCGCCCGCGACACCTTCGCCCGCCTCCCGCTCATGAACGCGATGGGCAGCCTGGATCGCCGTTCGCAGGCGAGAAGCACCACCGCCCTGCCGGACTACTCCCGGCCCGGGCGGCCGTAGCCCGCCGCCGCATCCGGCTACTGGCACGTATGTATCCCGCTACGACGCACATGCCCGGCGAGATGCCCCTTCCCGAACTCGTACAGCCCTACCTTGCCTACTGCCGCATGGCCGGATGGTCATCACCACCGGCCCGGCCGACGCGCCTTGGGGCGAGCGGTGCTTTCGAGTGCGCTGGTTTGCCCGACCACACTCGCGACCAACCACCAGCTCTCCGCAGAACGGGCGCACCGACCTCGCCTACGCCGCACTCGGCCGCCTGACCTCCGTCTGGCTCGCCGACCGCACCAAGAGCTCATCGCCCTCCACACCGAGCATCAAGTACGCGTACAACGTCCGCCGCGACAAGACCACCGTCGTCAAGACCGAGAAGCTCCAGAACGACGGCATCTACGGAGCCGAATACCAGCACTACGACAGCCTGCTGCGCGCCCGCCAGCTGCAGACCCAGGGCCCCAACGGCACCCGTATGGTCGCCGACGTCTTCTACGACGGCACCGGCAAACCGAAGAAGACCAACGACACCTACAACGCGGCCGGCGCGCAGTCCGACGAACTGATGCTGGTGCCCGACGGTCAGGTCGGCACACAGAAGAGGTTCGAGTACGACGGCCTGGGCCGCACCACCGCGGACATCTCCCTCATCGGAGGTGACGAACAGTGGCGCACCACCACCGTCTACGACGGCAACCAGACACACGTCGACCCGCCCGCAGGCGGCGTCCCCACCACCACGATCACCGACGCCCACGACCGTGTCACCGAGATCCGGCACTACCGCACGGCCTCACCCCAGCCCACCGGCCCAGCCACCCAGTACGACGCCACCAAGTACACCTACACCCGGCGCGGCCAGCTGGAGACGGTCACCGACGCCAAGGGCGACGTCTGGCGGTACGAGTACGACCTGCTCGGCCGCAGGACCAGGAGCACCGACCCGGACACCGGCACCTCCCAGACCGGGTACGACACCCTCGACCGCACGAAGTGGACGATCGACGGCAACAACAAGAAGGTCTCCTACCAGTACGACAAGCTCGGCCGTCCGACCTTCACCTGGGAAGGTGAGGCGACCACCGGCACCAAGCTGACCGAGACCCGCTACGACCGCCCCGGATATCTCGGCGAGTCGTACGCCTCCCTGCGGTACACCAGCCCCACCCAGTACTTCGCCGGCATCGTCCAGAGCCGCGACGACATGTACCGGCCGCAGCGCGTGGACTACATGGTGCCGGCCTCCGAGGGCAAGCTCCAGGGCACCTACTCCTTCACCACCTCCTACCGGCTCGACGGCACCACGGCCAGCACCGGCATGCCGGCCGCGGGAGGGCTGCCCACGGAGACGTTCTCCTACGGCTATGACGAGCTCCAGCGTCCCGTCTCCATGAAGAGCACGCTGTCCGACTACGTCACCAAGGCGCTGTACACGGAGACCAGCCGGCTCAAAGGCATGATGCTGGCCGCGAACGGCGGCAAGCAGGTCCAGCAGTCCTTCCTCTACGAGAAGGGCACCGACCGGCTCACCCAGTCCACGATCGACATCGAGGGCGTCACCGCCCCGGCCAGGAAGTCGCAGTACTCCTACGACCAGGCCGGCAACATCCTGTCGATCTCCGACCTCGGCGGCACGTCACCGGATGTGCAGTGCTTCGCCTACGACACCGGACAGCGCCTGTCCGAGGCGTGGACCCCAGCCGCCACCCAGGCGGAGGCCACCGGCTCCGGCACGGTCGGCACCACCATGAACGGCAGAACGCCGGGCGCCTGCACCGCGGCACCGGGCGCAAGTCCGCTGGGCGGCCCGGCCCCGTACTGGAAGTCCTACACCACCGACGCGATCGGCAACCGCACCCAGGAGACCGACCACGACACCGGCCTGAACGCGTCCAAGAACATCACGCGAACCTTCGCCTACGGCGACAACGCCGGCCCGCACGCCGTCACCAAGGTGGTGGAGAACACCCCGACCGGCGACCGCCAGTCCCTCTACACCTACGACAAGACCGGCAGCACCCGCACCCGCACCATCGGCGGCAACACCCAGACACTCGACTGGGACGCCGAGGGCAAGCTGACCAGGACCAAGGACGCCGACGGCAAGGAGACGACGTACCTGTACGACGCCTCCGGCGAACGCGTCGTCCGCCGCGACGCCACCGCGACCACCGTCTACCTGCCCGGCATGGAACTCAAGCTGCCCAAGGGCGGCACGGACGTCCAGGCCACCCGCTACTACACCTTCGCCGACCAGACCATCGCGGTCCGCGAAGCCAACAGCACCCTGTCCTGGCTCGGCTCCGACCATCAGGGCACCGGCAGTCTGGCCATCAACGCCACGACCGGCGCGGTCTCCCAGCGCCGCTTCGACCCCTACGGCGCCGAACGGGGCAAGCCCACCGGCACTTTCCCCGGAGAGAAGAGCTTCGTCGGCGGCACCCTCGACCTGCAGACAGGCCTGACACACATCGGGGCCCGGGAATACGACCCACAAATCGGCAAATTCATCTCCGTCGACCCGGTCATCGACTACACACAACCGCAACAGATCAACGGCTACGCCTACGCGAGCAACAGCCCGGTCACACGCTCCGACCCCACGGGGCTTATGGATGTGGACTGCTGGTTCGCGAAGGTCAAGTGCTCGGGCGGATTCCCCGTAAAGGAACAGACCCCTGCAGATGATGCAAAGGATGACGTAGACAAGGCCTCTTGGGAGGTCTACGGGGCCCAGCAGAACCTCAACTCCACCAAGCAGCGCATCAAAAAGGTCGTCAAGACCCTGGCCAAGATCGCCATGGAGGAGCTGGGCGTCGACGCCGCCCTCGACTGTCTCTCCAGCGGCGACCTAGGAGCCTGCGGCGAAACCGCCCTGAATATCGCTGGCAGCTTCGCCGGCGGCCTCGCCGGCAAGATTGTCGCCAAATACTGGAAAAAGTGGAATCAAGGTAAGGAGCTTCTCAAGCGGATCACAAAACTAGGCGCGGAACTGCTCGACGGAGCCCAGGATTATCTTAAGAACCAGAAAGCACTCAGCAAGACGAAGGAGGCGCTGGCAGCGGCCCAGGAGAAGGCGAAGACTCTCCTCCGCAGGAGCACATGCGAATCCGCTCCGCACAGCTTCCTGCCCGGGACCAAGGTCCTCATGGCAGACGGGTCCACAAAAAACATCGAGGACGTCTCACTCGGCGACAAGGTCGTGGTCACCGATCCCGAAACAGGGGGGACCACGGTCCGCGAGGTCGCCGGCACCATCGTCACCAAGGACGACAAACACTTCGTCGATCTCACCATCACGACGAAGACCACCAAGTCCGCGGCCCTGATCTCGACCGTGACACACCCCTTCTGGGTTCCCTCCGACCACCGGTGGACCACGGCCGGCGACCTCAAGCCCGGCATGACCCTCCGGACACCGTCCGGAGACACGGTCACCCTCACGGCGACCCGCGCCTTCGACAAGCGCCAGCGCACGCACGATCTCACTATCACCGGTATCCACACGTACTATGTGCTGGCCGGGGCCACGCCAGTTCTCGTGCACAATTCAGGTGGCGCCTGTCCGCTCTACCGAAGCGACACTCGCGGCCCGGACGAGATATTTGAGTCGGGATTTGAGCCGAGAGGTGACAATATGGACCTCTTGGAGCATGCATCCGGATACTCAAGGAACTCTGGATATATTTCCACCACCACTTCGGAGTCTGTGGCGATCAAGCGTGGCGGAAACGTCTACGAGATTCGCGGTGTTGATGGAGTGGACGTAAACAAGGAGTTTCCTGGGAACCCATTTGCGCATGAAAGGGAGACTGCAATTCCAGGGCGGGTCGACACAAGTTGCATCGTTGCTTGCAGGCTTCGAGGCGGAACTAGGGTTCTGAACCCCAACTATGGCGGGGGATGATTGTGGAAGAGCTGGCTCGGACTGCAACCAGGGCAAACGGGGAGGTGACGAACGTGTTGCTCCAGGTTTCTACACCGCCTTCGACTCTTCGGATGAGATTGCCCGATGAAGAGTTTGAGCGCATCTACGAAGAGGTTGATTTGCTGGAATGCCTCAAATCAGCCCGCCGCGATCTCGAAGACATGGGTCTGCTTCTGTGTTGCCAGGGTGCGAGATTGAATGTCTTCCCGTCAGGGATGACTAGGCAGATGACGGAAGGTCGATTGGCCTACTCGTTTCAATCCGGAAAAGCGCTCTCTGATGACGACCTCGTGGATATCTTCGCTCCAGCAGACTGCTCCGAGGTCGGAACGCTAGAAGACCAGCTAGCGGCGATGCGGAAACTGTTTCGCATGAAATGAAGTTGATTCACCTTGGGTGAATCTGATGGCCCCACCAGATAATTCCGGTGGGGCCATCAGGGCGATTTGACGGCAGCGCTGACGGCGACGTCAGCGGACAGTTGCTGTGGTGGGCGGGTCGTCTGGGTCGTCGTCGTCGGCCGGGCCGAGGGCGTGGCCAAGGGTGTCGATGGCCTGGCGCTGGAGGCGGAGTCGGACGTGGGCGTAGACGCCGGCCGTCACGCCGATGTGGGCATGCCCCAGAAGTTCCTTGATAACGACGAGGTCGACGCCCTGTTCCAGCAGCAGGGTCGCGGTCGAGTGCCGGAGGTCGTGGAAGCGGATCGTCCGGAGCCCTGCGCCGTGGAGGAGGCGCCGGAAGCGGCGGGTGAGGTTGGTGGGGTCGAGTGGCCTGCCCTTCGGGGTGGTGAAGACGAGGCCGTTGTCCGTCCAGCCCGTTCCGGCCGCCTGGCGCTCTTCCTCCTGCCGTTCCTGGTGGATCTTGAGGGAGCTAATGCACTCGGTGGGGAGGGCGATGCGCCGCTCGGAGGCCAGGGTCTTGGTATTCAGGATGGTCAGACCCTGGCTGCGGGTGCGTTGGAGGGAGCGGTGGATGCTGGCGGTGCCGCCGTCAAGGTCGAGGTCTTCCCAGTGGAGGCCGAGGAGTTCGCCCTTGCGGAGTCCGGTGCGCAGGGCGAGTTCGTACAGGGCGTGAAGCCGGTCGCCGGTGGCCGTATGAAGGAGTCGCCGGGCTTCTGCGGCGGTGAGGGGCTGGAAACGCCTGGGGCGGGGCGTGGTCGTCTTGACGTTCCGGGCGACGTTGCGCGGAAGCTCATCCTCGCGGACGGCGTGTTCCAGGGCGGACTTGAGCACGGCGTGGACGTACGTCACGGTCAGCGGTGAGAGCCGCTTTCCGCAGCACTGGCCGATGGCACAGCAGGACCGCCGGACGGAGTCCCGCTTCCGGGCGCAGCACTGGCAGGTGGTGCGGAGCCCGTCGAGGAAGGTGCGCACGTCGCGGGTGGTGAGCCGGGCGAGCTTCTTGGCGCCGAGGCCGGGTTTGATGTGGAGGCGGATGGAGGCCGCGTAGCGGGTGTGGGTGTTCTCCCGCAGGTGGTGGACGGCGATGCCGTCCAGCCAGTAGGCGAGATAGGCGCTCACGGTGCTGTCGGCTGCCGCGATAGGGAGGCCGCAGTTGCTGGCGGCAATCTTCTCGGTGAGCTTGGTCATCGCGTCTTTACGGGTAGAGCCGTAGACGCGGACTCGCTTGCGGGTGTTTCCGGGGGCGAGGACGTATCCGGCGGCTTCCCAGCGTCCGTCCGTGCGCTGGTAGACGGTCCCGTCGCCGTTTGCACGGGTGCGGGAGCGGCGGGACGAAGCGGGGCGGGGAGCGGTCATCAGGCGGCTTCCTGTTCCAGGCGGGTCAGGATGAAGTCGGTGAGGGCGTGGCTGGGGATGCGGCGGGCGCGGCCGAGAGTGATCGAGGCGAGTTGGCCGGAGCGAAGCAGGTCGTAGACGGCGGAGCGACTGAGCTGGAGGCGTGCCATGACCTGGGGGACCGTGAGCAGCTCCAGCGCCGGGGCCGCTTCCGCGTGGAGGACGGCGAGCGGAGGCGAGGGCATCAACAGCCCCCTTCGGCCGCGAACTGCCGGTCCAGTTCTGTGCGGTGCCAGACGTCGGCCGCGAGGAGCGCCGCGCCGGGGCTGTAGCCCGAGCCGAGGTAGTCCCACTGGCCGACGACCAGCGTGGTGTGCGGGGCGGACTCGGGCAGGCTGGCGTGGGAGCGGGCCTCCTCGGTACGCCAGGCGCGGCGTGCGTCGCGCAGCGCGCCGAGGGTGGTGGAGTAGCGGTGGGACTTGGTGGAGAAGTGGCCCCGGAAGCCGAGCATGTGCGCCCACTTCCAGAGCTTGAGGTCGGCCAACTCCGGCAGCCTGCCCAGTTCCCAGCAGGTGCGGATCATCTGCCGCACGTGACGGGCGACGGCGAGCCAGGGCAGTGGGCGGGCCTGTCCGGTGCCGTTGCACGCGGTGCAGGGGAGCGGGGTTCCGTGGGGCAGGAGGGTGGCGCCGCGTCCCTGGCAGGGGCGGCAGTACAGGGCGCGGTCGAGGGTGCCGGAGGCGTGGGCGGACTTGGTGGCGTACTTCGCCACGTAGGCAGCGACGGCCTGAAGGAACAGAACGGGCGGCAGAGTGCCGATGCGTCCGACGCTGCCCCGGCTCCGTCTGAAGGAAGCCCTGCTCGGAAGATCCCGGGGCGGATTGACCAGCAAAATCCATCTCGCCGCGGATCGCGGACCCGGTGGCGCGTACCGGTGACATGCTGGTGGAAGTGGAGCGGTTCACGCTGCTCGTCCGCGGCATCGACCACGTGGCCACGCTCCCGCCGGGAAGCATCCCGGGGTACGACGCGGTCGGCGTGGTCCGGCAAGCCGCCGCGGACGGCACCGGACCCGAGCCCGGCACCCGAGTGGTCACGCTGACGACCGGTGGCGCCTGGGTGCAGACGCGGACCGTCGCCGCCCACGAGGTGGCGACCATACCGGAAGAGGTCGACCCCGGTCAGGCCACCACCTTGCTGGTTTCCGGAGTGAGCGCGCTGCGGGGTGCGGCGCCTCGGCGCCTCGGCGCCTGACCGGCCGCCGTCCGCTGGTCACCGGAGCCACCGGCCGCGGTCGGCCACTTCGCCGTCCAACTGGGCCGACACGCCGGGGCGCACGTGATCGCCGCTGTGCGCGACCCTCGCAGCCGGGACGGACTGCCGGCACTCGGAGCCGACGAGGTCGTCACCGCACTCGCCACGGTGTCCGCTCCCGTGCACGGTGTGATCGACCCGGTCGGCGGAGCTGCGATGCCGGACGTGGCGGGTGCTCTGCCACGCCAGGCGTGGCGGTTGCCCGGCTCGACGGTCAGCACTCCGTGCTCGCGCGCCGCCACAGCAGGCATCTCGCATCATCCTGGAGATCACCTCATGACTCCCGTGCCCGCACCGCCTCGCGACCCGATGTCGACGTGTTCCGTGCGCGCCGGGAACAGCTGGTGCGGCCGGCACCGTTACAGGGAGCGAGGGACCGGTGCCGCACGGGCGGGAGCAGACGGTGAAGGCGGAGACGAAGACGAAGTCGTCGCCCCGGCCGGGTCCGGGACCTCGGGAGCGCGGTACGTCCGCCGTGCTCTTGGATCAGTACGTACGTCCGTAGGAGGACTGTCTCATGGCCGACCGGCCCTTGACGCTCATGGCAGTGCACGCCCACCCCGACGACGAGGCCACCGGAACCGGAGGAGTCCTCGCGCGGTACGCGGCGGAGGGTGTGCGCACGGTTCTCGTGACGTGTACCGACGGCGGTTGCGGGGACGGGCCGGGAGGTGTCAAGCCGGGCGATCCGGGGCACGATCCGGCGGCCGTCGTCTCGATGCGCCGTCAAGAACTTGAAGCGAGTTGCGAGGTTCTCAAGGTCAGCGATCTGGAGATGCTGGACTACGCCGACTCCGGGATGATGGGCTGGCCGAGCAACGACGCCCCCGGGTCTTTCTGGCGGACCCCCGTGGAAGAAGGCGCCGCCCGACTCGCGGAACTCATGCGGCACTACCAGCCCGATGTGGTCGTCACCTATGACGAGAACGGTTTCTACGGACACCCCGACCACATCCAGGCCCACCGCATCACCATGGCGGCACTGGAGATGACCGAGCTGACACCGAAGGTGTACTGGACGACGATGCCCCGCTCGGGGATGCGGCGGTTCGGTGAGATCATGCGCGAGTTCCATGAGGACATGCCGGAGCCGGATCCCGCCGAGGCCGCCGCGCTGGCCGAGATAGGCCTCCCCGACGACGAGATCACCACGTGGGTGGACACCGCCGCGTTCAGTGGCCAGAAGTTCGACGCGCTGGCCGCCCACGCCAGCCAGGGCGAGAACATCTTCTTCCTCAAGATGGGCAAGGAGAGGTTCGGCGAGCTGATGGGCATGGAGACCTTCGTACGCGTCCAGGACACCACCGGAGCGGCCGTACCCGAGAACGATCTCTTCGCCGGACTGCGCTGATCCGCCCGTCCGGACGGCCGGGAAGGCGCGTCTGCCGATCGGCGCGGTCGGGCGCCGGCTCGTTCCGCCCGGGCCTGGGCCCGGGCGGCGGCCGGTTCCGGGCTGCGACGTGCGGTCCCGGCTACCGGCTCCGAGAACGTGCTGGCCGCTGTCGAACGAGACCGGGAGCGGGAACGGGAGCGGGAACGGGAGCGGGAGCGGGAACGGGAGCGGGAACGATGCAGCCTGGCACCGTGGTCGACAATGACCCGCATGGACGTCCCCGAGCTGCTCGCATCAGTTTCCCTCCTGGTTCCGGAAGAGGCCGCTACCGACAACGACATCTCGGTGCGGGACGTCTGGGACTACCTGGCCCACGACGAATGGCAGATCGCCCTGAGCCTGCTGGAGGAGCTTGGGGGTGGGCGACCGATGCCTCTGACGTTCTGGGAGCAGCTTGCCGGGGCGGCCGAGGAACTCGGCCTCGGGCGGAGCGCGGCCTGGTGCCACTGGCGCTGCTCCGAGATCCGGAACGGCATGATCCGGGCGGACCTGACGCTCCGCCCCGTCACAGAGGCGCGGCGCAGGACACCCGTCCCCGGTCACGGTGTGCTGCGGCCCATGTGGGACATCGGGAACCCCTCACCCGACGGCGGTGCTTCGGTGAGCGTCGCCGGGCTCTGGGTTGAGGACATGCCCGTTCTGGAGCCCGGCGGCCGTGCCACGGTCCGCCTCGTTCCCCTCACCCCCGCTCACTGGACGCACGTCGGAACCGGCCGACGGATCACCATGCACGAGGACCGAACTGTGGCCGGCACCGCGGTCGTCCTGGAGGTTCGCCCTCCTGCCACCGCCATGCCCAGGAGATGAGGGTGCCCCGGCCTCGCGCTGGTGCGAACAGTCTGGTGCGCACAGTTCGGTACTCGGTGGAGCACTCGCAGGAGTACGGACTAACGAGTTGGTGCGTGATAGCGGGTGAGTGTCGTGCCAGGTGGATGGCATGATCCCGCTGTGGCGATCAAGGTCAATCGGGCGGTGTTGGCGCATCGGCTGTTCACGGGGCTCTCTCGGTCTCACCTTGCCTGCCTGGTCGAGGAGTTGGCCGAGCCTTGGCGGGCGAGGGTCGAAGGTCGTCGCCATGCGACGCGGGGCGGGGCCAGGAAGCGGGCCGCGGGTGCCGGCGCCCGCCATCGGCTGGTGTTCGTCGA
>NZ_JBEYVW010000015.1:0-19024 GCF_040644175.1 Streptomyces sp. NPDC047017
CCCTCTTCGTGTTGGCGTTCGTGTTGTTGTTCTCCGGGGGCGCGGTGGGGGTTCGGGGGGGGGGGGGGGGGGCCCGCGGCCCCCCCCCCCCTCCCCGACAACACTCACCGCCCGACCGGACCGGACGGGCGACCGGCCCGGACTGGACCGGCTCCGGTTCTAGCCGAACTGCTGCTCCAGATCCTTGAGCTTGCGCTCCAGCGAGTCCAGGCGCGGCAGCGCCTGGGTGTCGTCCTCCGCGGTGAGGTCGACCGTGACGGCGTCAGCGCCCTTGCGGACGGGCTGCAACGAGGGCCGCGTGCGGACCGGCAGCGATTCCGCCGCTATGGCAGGCTCCGCGGGGGCCTGCGCGGAGCCGCGCTCCAGCGCCTGCGTCTCGCCCTGCCGGCCGCCGCCCCGGCCGAGGAAGCCGCGCTGGCCCCGGCTGATCGCCTTGAGCCGGGCGCGCTCCACGCGCTCCTGGCCGCGCCGCAGCCGCCGGTTCTCCTCCTTCTGCCGCGCGTCCTCGCGCACCTCCTCGACCGCCTCGTCCAGGCTGCGCACGCCCTCCAGGAGCATCAGCGACCAGGCGCGGTACGTCTCACGCGGGGCCCGCAGCCAGCGCACGATACGGATCTGCGGCAGCGGGCGCGGGACGAGGCCCTGCTCGCGCAGCGCGGCCCGGCGGGTCTGCTTGAGCGCGCGGTCGAAGAGGACCGCCGCCGACAGCGACATGCCGGCGAAGAACTGCGGCGCGCCCGCGTGGGCCACGCCCCTGGGCGCGTGCACCCAGTTGAACCAGGCCGCCGCGGCGGCGAACATCCACACGAGTATCCGGGAGCCGAGGGCCGCGTCACCGTGGCTGGCCTCGCGCACCGCGAGCACGGAGCAGAACATCGCCGCGCCGTCCAGGCCGAACGGCACGAGGTACTGCCAGCCGTCGGTCAGGCCGAGGTTCTGCTCGCCGAAGCCGACCAGGCCGTGGAAGGAGAGGGCCGCGGCGACCGCCGCGCAGCAGAACAGGAGGATGTAGGAGGCGGTGCCGTAGACGGCCTCCTTGCGCCTGCGGCGCTCCTCGCTGCGCTCCCACGAGTCGTCGGTGTTCGTGTTCCCTGCGGACCGCTTGCCGCGCGCGAGCACCGCCACCGCCGCCAGCACGCCCAGGAGCAGTACGGCGCCCGGAAGCAGCCAGTTCAGCGATATGTCGGTCAGTCTCATCTGGGGTCCCTTGCATGGGGATAGGGCGTGACGCCCGCCATAGTGGCCCAATCCCACCGGCCCTCAAGGGGGTTTCGGGGCAAGAGGCCGCCAAGGAGGTGCAAGGGGATGCCCGCGGACGGCGTTCTGCTCGAACTGCCGCATGAGGGGCGGGAGTTGAGTTCGAATAAGACTACCCGTACGGACGGTTCCACGGGAAATTCCCGTGCCGGGTGAGGAAGTTGTGCAACCCCGGTGCCCGCAAGGTGTCCTGTCCGGGGACGATCTTACGGGACGCGGGTGCGCGGCGTGGCCCCCGAGGGGCGCGTGAGCGGTGCTGAGGGGTGCTCAGGCGGCGGCCGGCGCCGACAGTTTGGCGACCCGGTCCGCGTCGCAGGTGCGCGGGCAGGTGGCGCAGGTGTCCTCCGGGCGCACCGTGTAGAACATGCAGCAGCTCGCCCGGTCGCGGGTGGGCAGGGCCTCGCCGTCCGGCCCGGTCAGCTCGCGGAAGGCGGCCGAGCCGACGTAGGGGCGGGTGGCGCCCGGCAGCAGCAGTTCCAGTTCGTGCTGCGCCCGCTCCTGCTCACCGAGCAGATGGGCGACGTACCACAGGCCCTCGACGATCTCGTCGGTGGCCATGCCCCACAGGGCCCGGCCGCGCCGCCGCATCCGGGGGCCGAATCCGGCCAGGACCGGTTCCAGGTGCTCGGCGACGGCCGCTCGCAGTTCGGCCCGCAGCGCCTCCTCGCCGGGCACCACGCGGGCGCCGGGCAGTGCGGCGGCCGGGTCGCCCGGCAGGCAGGCGAAGGAGACGGGGCGTACGTCCATGCGGCCGGCGGCGCGGTCGTACCAGACGTGGGTCACGGGCAGTCGCGGCACCCGGCGGTGCAGGAACCAGGGCACCGTGAAGAGGAGGCAGGCGGGCCACGCGTAGCGGTGCAGGCCGAAGCTCGCCACCACGTCGGGGCGGGCCCGGGTGCCGTAGTCCCGCAGGACCTGTGCCTCGTCCCAGGCCAGGAAGGCGTCCAGAGTGGGGCCCTGCTGGGCCAGGGCGGCGGCGTGGACCAGGGTTCCCGCCGGTCGCGGCGCCTGTTCGCCGGGGCCCGACTCCGTCACGGTGAGGATCGGGAGGACCTCGGTGAGGCGGGCGTAGGCGTCCGCTACGGCCGAAGGGAGCACAGGCATGCCGGAACCACCGATTCGCGCTCGGATGAGGGGGCGTTTAAAGGTAAGCCTTACCTTACCTGCTCGCGACGGAATGTGAACCTGTGGCCACTTCGCCTAGGGTGCTTGACGGACGGGTGACAACCGGCCGTAATGACCCCAAGCACCGCCAAGCACCGCCAAGCACCGACAAGCCCGGAGGAGGACCGTGAAGCAGGACGCGCAGGACTCCGCCGCGGTCACCGCGACCACCCGCACCGGGGTCCCGCGGGCCCGGACCGGGGACGGCCCGCCCCGGACACCGCGGCAGCAGTCGCCCGCCGCCCGCGGCGGGGAACGGGGCGCCCCGGAGGGGGACGGCATCCGCGGCGAGCACACGCACGGCGAGTACGCGCCCGGTGGGCGTATGGGCGAGGGGCGTGCGGGCGTCGGGGCGGCCGCTCCCGGGGCGCGCCCCGCCGTCGTCCGCCGCTCCTCCGTGCGCGGCCAAGTCCTCGACGCGCTGCGCGCCGCGCTGGTGACGGGCGAACTGCGGCCCGGCGAGGTGTACTCGGCGCCCGCGCTGGGCGAACGGTTCGGGGTCTCCGCGACCCCGGTGCGCGAGGCGATGCAGCAGCTCACGCTGGAGGGCGCCGTAGAGGTCGTGCTCAACCGCGGGTTCCGGGTCGTCGAGCGCGGCGCCCGCGAACTGGCCGAACTGGCCGAGGTACGGGCCCTGATCGAGGTCCCCGTGCTGCTCCGGCTGGTCGCTACCGTGCCCGTGGAGCGCTGGGCCGAGCTGCGGCCGCTGGCCGAGGCCGGTGTCCGGGCCGCGTCCTCCGGCTGCCGCGCGGCCTACGCCGACACCGACCGCGCCTTCCACCGGGCCGTGCTGTCGCTGGCCGGCAACGAACAGCTCCTGCGGATCGCGGAGGACCTGCACCGCCGCACCCAGTGCCCGTCCACCGACGGCCCCGGCCGCCCCGCCCGCGCCGAACTGATCGCCGACGCGGCAGAACACACGGCCCTCCTGGACGCCCTCATCGCCCGCGACCAGGCCGCGGTACGAGCCCTGGCGGACGCCCACTTCACCACGCCGCGGTGAGCGGGCCGTCCTGGATGGACCGCGCTTGACCTGTTTCAGGGGGAGGCGCCGGTGGGCGAGGCCCGGAGGTCGGCGCGGGCGCGGAGAGGGCTGGCGCGGGCGCCGGGGAGACCCCGTGCGGGCCCCGGCGGGTGGGGACTTCGCCGTCATGGCGTGCGGTGGCGCTCCGGTCGGACGCCCCTGATCCGGCGTGCGGTGGTACGACTCCGCGGCGGCCTGGGCCGCGCCCCGGTCGCCCGTCCCTGGTCCCCACATGGCCGCGTGCCCTGCGGCCGGGCCGGCCGCGCCGCCGTTGTCGCCGTTGTGGGTGGCGGCGCCTCCGGAGGGCCGTACCGGACCCGTCGGCGGCGGCACCCCCGCCGCGACCGGGCCGCCTCCCCCCCCGGCGGCAGGCGTCGGCACTCCAGCCGGTCGTCCCCTGACCCACCCGTGACGCCGCGTTGCACGTCCGGGGGCCACGCCGCCCCTGTGGCAGGCGTCGGCCCCCCCCGAGCTGGCGGACATCGGCATTCCGCCCGGTCGTTCCCGTCCGGCCTGTGGTGCCGCGTTGCATGGCCGGGGGCCACGCCGCCCCCTGTCGCAGGCGTCGGCCCCCCCGAGCTGGCGGACATCGGCATCCCGCCCGGTCGTCCCCGCCCGGCCTGCGGTGCCGCGCTGCACAGCCGGGGGCCACACCGCCTCCGTGGCAGGCGTCGGCCTCCCGGACCTGGCGGACATCGGTACCCCGCCCGGTCGGCCCCGTCCGGCCTGTGGTGCCGCGTTGCACGTCCGGGGGTCACGCCGCCCCCCGTGGTGGCAGGCGTCGGCCTCCCGGATCAGGCAGACATCGGTACCCCGCCCGGTCGTCCACGTCCGGCCTGTGGTGCCGCGTTGCACGTCCGGGGGTCACGCCGCCCCCTGTGGCAGGCGTCGGCCTCCCGGACCTGGCGGACATCGGTACCCCGCCCGGTCGGCCCCGTCCGGCCTGCGGTGCCGCGTTGCATGGCCGGGGGTCACGCCGCCCCCTGTGGCAGGCGTCGGCCCCCCCCGAGCTGGCAGACATCGGCATCCCGCCCGGTCGTCCCCGCCCGGCCCGCGGTGCCGCGCCCCGAGTCCGGGGGGCCGAGCGGCGTCGTACCCCCGTGGCCCTGGCCGCCCCCGCCCCTCACGCCGTAGCGGCCCCCGGCGGAGCCAACCGCCCGGCCAGCCAGGTCGGGACGCCGCCCAGGAGGCGGAACAGGCGGGCGGCCTCCTCGCGGAGGCGGGAGGCTTCCGGTTCCGGTTCTGTGTCGGCCAGGGAGACCAGGGCCGGGGCGGTGCCGACGAGGTAGCCGAGTTCCTCGCGGATGCGCAGGGACTCGGCGAAGCCGTGCCGGGCCTCGGCGAGTTCGCCCTCGCGCAGGGCGAGGCCCGCCAGGTGGCGCCAGGTGGCGGACAGCAGCAGCGGATCGGGGTGGGCGGTGGCGCCCGCGTGGGCGCGGCGGTAGGCGGCGCGCGCCGACTGCGCCGAGCGGGTCAGGTTCTCCGCGATCAGCCCGCGCCGGAAGTCCAGCAGGGCCCGCCCCGGCGACCCGGGCGGAAGCAGGGCGGCCGCCCGGCCCAGCGCCGCGCGCGCCTCGTCCGCCCGGTCGCGCACCCCGTGCAGGGTCGCCGCGTAGGCGAGGTACCCGCGTTCGCAGGCGGCGGCGCCGCGCTCCTCGTCGGTGTGCGCCAGCGCCTCGGCGCCGCGCAGCGCGTCCTCGGCGTCCGGCCAGCCCGCCTCCGTGTACAGGCACCGCTCCACCAGCAGCGCGGTGCGCTGGAGCGCCCCGGCCGCCGTGGCCGACGGCAGCAGTTCGGCCGCGTCGGACCAGCATGCGCGCGAGCGCAGCCGCCATACCGCGGTCTGGAGTGGATCGTCACCTGCGGTCGTTCCGTTACCAGACATGGCGGTATGCGCCACGTTGCCCTCCCCGAGCACGCCTTCGAGCCTTGAGTGGTGGCGGCATCTCAGCACGAATCCGGCGGCCCGGCCAAGGGGGTGGGTGAAGGATTTCACAAAGTCGTGCGCGGGTGGCCGATACAGGGCGGGTGGCCGATACCGGACCCCACCGCCCGCACCCGCCCTGACCTCAGCTCATGCGCAACGCGAGGAAGAAGTCCAGCTTGTCCTCCAGGCGCGACAGGTCCCGGCCCGTCAACTGCTCGATCCGCCCGACCCGGTAGCGCAGCGTGTTGACGTGCAGGTGGAGACGGGTGGCGCAGCGGGTCCAGGAGCCGTCGCAGTCGAGGAACGCCTCCAGGGTCGGGATCAGCTCGGCGCGGTGCCGGCGGTCGTAGTCCCGCAGCGGGTCGAGCAGCCGCGCGGTGAACGCGCGGCGCACGTCGTCCGGGACGAACGGCAGCAGCAGGACGTGCGAGGCCAGCTCCTGGTGGCCGGCCGCGCACACCCGGCCCGGGCGGGCCGCGGCGACCCGCCGGGCGTGCCGCGCCTCCTCCAGCGCCCCGCGCAGCCCCTCCGCGGAGTGCACGGCCGCGCTGACCCCGAGCGTGAGCCGCCCGTCGTCGTCGAGACCGGCCGACAGCGGGGCCCGTACGGCCTCCAGGAGGATGTCGGCGAGTATCCCCGAGGCCGCGGGGCCGTCGTGCTCGGCGGGGACGGCCGGGAGCGGCACCAGGGCGATCGCCTCGTCACCGGTGTGGGCGACGGCGATGCGGTCGGAGGGCTCGGGTCCGGTGGCGTTCGGGTCCACCAGGATCTCTTCGAGCAGCGCCTGGGCGACCGGGCCGCCCCCGCCCCCGGAGCCGTCCCACTCGACGCGGGCCACCACCACCTGCCAGTGCGGGGCGGTGCCGAGGCCGGGCAGCAGCACGGGCGCCGCGACCCGCAGGCGCGCGGCGATCTCGGCGGGCGGCGCGCCCGTCTGGACCAGCTCCAGGACCTCCTGGGCGAGCCGGCGGCGCACCGTGCGCGCCGCGTCCCGCCGGTCCCGCTCGACCGCGATCAGCTGGGTCACGCCCTGGAGCAGGTCCAGGCGCTCCTCGGGCCAGTCGCCGGCGTCGGCCTCCACGGCCAGCAGCCAGTCCGACAGCACCGTCTCGCGCACCTCCCGGGCGGCCTGCGCGGAGCGGGCGCCGCCGCGGATCGGGAAGAGCGAGTACGTGGTCCCGCCGAGGGTGACCCGGTGGGGGCCGCGCCGGCCGGTGCGGCCGGCCGCCAGGTGCTCGGCGGCCAGCCGGCCGCAGGTCGCCGCGGGCAGCGCCGGACCGCCCACCTTGGGCCCGGCGATCAGCCGGCCGGCCGGGGAGAGCAGCCAGGCCCGCAGGTCCAGGTCCGAGCCGAGCAGGTCCAGGACCACGTCCGGGCCGCCGCCGGCCGGGCCGGCGGTCATCATCCGGCGGTGCCGGTCCACCACGGCCGCCAGGTCGCCTGCGCGCTCGCCGGACACCTGGCGCACCACGTGCTCGGTGACCTTCGCGAACGCCACCGACTCGTGGACCACGAACAGCGGCAGCCGGTGCCGGGCGCAGGCCAGCACGAGATCCTCGGGCACATCGCCCAGCTCCGCCTCGCCCGCGGCCAGCGCGGCCACCCCGGCCTGCACCAGGATGCGTACGAACGGCTCGCTGTCGCCGGCGTCCCGGCGCCAGGCCAGACCCGTCAGCACCAGCTCGCCCCCGGACAGGTAGCGGCTCGGGTCGCGCAGGTCGGTGGTCATCACCCCGCGGACGGTGCGATCCAGCTCCTCCTCGCCGCCGAGCAGCTTCAGGCCCAGCGCGTCGGTGTCCAGCAGTGCGCGCAGCCGCATGTCTCGTCGCCGCCGTTCTTTGTCTCGAAAACTACGATGGATCTTGTGACGAGGAGCCCGGCCCCGTGGCCGGTCGGCAACTCCGCCGGTGCTGGGGCCTGCCGGGCCGTGACCTCTGTTTCCACGGGGAAGCGAAGCGGTTGCCGAGGGCCTTCGTTCATACGAATCTACAAGATGCACGCCACGGCCAGCCAAACCCTTCATGGTTTCGGTGACTGACCCCGCCCGAGCACCGGGTTGTGTACTGGCTCCACTCCACGTGAACAGCACATGAACGAGCCTGGCCCGCCCACACGGATTGGCTCAATCTGTACGACTCCGCCGAGACCAGAAGAGAGCCGGTCATGGACTTGCTTCGCCCCGCCCGCCGGGAGGAGGCGCCCGCCGCGAAGGCCGGGCACTCCTCCGCTCCGGCGATCGCGGGTGGCGCCGAGGGGAGGGCGGAGTCCGGCTCCGGCCTCCCGGGCGCTCCGGTCCCGGACGGCACGATCATGGACAGTCTCCGTGCCGGGCTGCCCGGCCCGGCGCTCACCCCGCACACGGTCGCCTCCCCGCTGATCCGCTACCGCGGTGGCGCCGGGGGCAGCCTCGGCACGGTCCCTTCGACCGGTGGCGTCCGCCCCGCCCCGCCCGTCGCGGGCGCCGGGTCCGCCCCGGACGAGCAGATCCCCCGCCCGCCCCTACGCCCGGAGCACCTCACCGGAAGGGTGTGAGCAAGGCCCCCCAGACCCTCCGGGCGGCGCACCGGAACGTCACACTTCCGCGCCGCCCGGGGCACTCCCCCCATGTCTTCGAGTTCCGCTCCGCTCGCGGCCCTTGAAGTACCAGCAGTGAGGTTCGTCTCGGGCCGTCCCCCGGGTCGTCCATTCCCAAATCCCGTGACCACAAGGGTTCCACGGGTGTCCCTATGAACCTTGGGAGTTGGCCCCATGACCCAGCAGTCAGTGGAGCCCAGAACCACCGCCGATGAAGCGGGCGCGGGCAGCCGCGTCCCGGCGGGACGGTCCTGGCTCGACCGGTACTTCCACATAACCCAGCGGAATTCCACGATCGCGCGTGAGGTGCGCGGCGGCGTCACCACCTTCATGGCGATGGCGTACATCCTGCTGCTCAACCCCGTGATCCTGTCCGGCAAGGATGTCGCCGGGCACACCCTGGACCAGAAGGCCCTGATCACCGCGACCGCGCTCGGCGCGGCCTTCACCACCCTCCTGATGGGCTTCGTCGGCAAGGTGCCGCTCGCCCTCGCCGCCGGCCTGTCCGTGTCCGGTGTCATCTCCACCCAGGTCGCGCCCAACATGACCTGGCCGCAGGCCATGGGCATGTGCGTGGCCTACGGTGTCGTGATCATGCTGCTGGTCGTCACCGGCCTGCGTGAGATGATCATGAACGCGATCCCGTTGCCGCTCAAGCACGGCATCACCATGGGCATCGGTCTGTTCATCGCCTTCATCGGCCTGGTCAAGGCCGGTTTCGTCGGCCGCAACCCGGCCCTCGGCGGCGGCCCGGTCGTCCTCGGCCCGGGCGGCGCGCTGTCCGGCTGGCCGGTGCTGCTCTTCGCGGCCACCCTGCTGCTGATCTTCGCCCTGCAGGCCCGCAACATCCCCGGCGCCATCCTCATCGGCATCGTGGGCGGCACCGTCGTGGCGGCGATCCTGAACGCGACCGGTGCCATCGACGCCAAGCAGTGGGTGAACGGCGCCCCCGAACTGCACGGCAGCCCCGTCTCGATGCCCGACTTCTCGCTCTTCGGACATGTCTCCTTCAGCGGCTGGGGCGACGTCGGGGTGATGACGATCACGGTGATCGTCTTCACCCTGGTGCTGGCCGGCTTCTTCGACGCCATGGCCACCATCATCGGCGTCGGCACCGAGGCCAACCTCGCCGACGACAAGGGCCGCATGCCGGGCCTGTCCAAGGCGCTGTTCATCGACGGCGCCGGCGGTGTGGTCGGCGGTGTCGCGGGCGGCTCCGGCCAGTCCGTGTTCGTGGAGTCCGCGACCGGCGTCGGCGAGGGCGCCCGCACCGGGTTCTCCTCGGTCATCACCGGCCTGTTCTTCGCCGCCTGCCTGTTCTTCACCCCGATCACCGCGATCGTCCCCTCCGAGGTGGCCTCCGCGGCCCTCGTCGTCATCGGCGCGATGATGATGATGAACGCGCGGCACGTCGACTGGGCCGACCGAGCCACCGCCATCCCGGTCTTCCTGACCGTGGTGATCATGCCGTTCACGTACTCCATCACACCCGGTGTCGCCGCCGGCGTGATCTCGTACACGATCATCAAGGTGGCCCAGGGCAAGGCGCGGGAGATCGGGGCCTTCATGTGGGTCCTGACGGCGATCTTCCTCGTGTACTTCGCCCTGAACCCGATCGAGGGCTGGCTCGGCGTGCACTGACCGCGCCTTCCGCGCCCTTCGCACATCCCCTGGGGAGACCGGCGGCTGCCGGACAGCACCGAAGAGCGGCACCGGTGGACGCCGCCGGCACAACGGTCGGCCCGGTCTCCGGAGGGTGTGTGAAGGGCACGGTGCACGAGCTGTGCCGGCAGGCGCTGGGGGCGGCGAGACCGTCCCGGAGCGCCTCGGCCACAGCGACGAGGACGCGTTCGCCGCGGGGCTCACCCGCGGCGGCGTCGACCTCCTGATCGCGCCGGTACGGGCCGACGGTCCGGCACGTCCGGTGCTCGCGACCGCGCCGGCCGCCGCCGCCCAAGGCCGGGCGGCGGCGGCCGGCGCGGTTCGTCGTACGACCCGGCCGGACTCCTCCCGGCCGGCCCCCGCTGGTCCTCCCGGCCGATCCCTGCTGGTCTGCCCGGCCTGCCCCTGAAAGGGCGGTTTCAGGCGGTTTCGGCGCTCACCCCGAACCGGACCGGACCGGACCGGTCGCCGACGAGATGTCCGCCTTCCTGGACACCGACCGCACCGGCACCCACGCACCCACACCCCCGGGTCCACCCCGACCCGGCCGCCGAGCCGGTCCCGGCGGAACGGACCGGCCCGGCGGCCTGGCCCCCTCCACAACCTCTCGCCCGTGCACGGCACTTCACGGGCGTCCCGGCTCCGCCCGGTCGCCCAGCCGGGGCAGGGCGGCCGCCGTCCGTTCATCGGACGGCAGGCACGTGACGACGGTGGCGCCCGGCCGGTTCACCGCCGCCAGCTTCACGTAGTCGAAGGCCAGCAGCCCGAGCCGGGGATGGTCGAAGACCCGCCGCGCGGACCGGAACTCGGCCACGTCGTGCGTGGCCCACCACAGCGCGAACTCATCGGATACCGAGGCGAGTTCGTCGATCAGCGCGGCGAAGCCGGGTTCACCGGGCCGGCGGTCCGCGACGGCCCGGAACTGCTCCAGCAGGGCACGCGCCTGGCCCGGCCAGTCCACCAGCAGCGCCCGCGCCCGCGCCTGGGTGAAGACCAGCCGCAGCAGGTTCGGCGGCAGCCCGCCGGGCTCCCAGCGGGCGGGCTCCCCGACCAGGCCCGCCTCGGCGCGGTTCCACGCCAACAGGTCCCAGTTCGGGGCGAGTACGTAGGCGGGATGCGGGTCGAGGGCGTCGACCAGGCGTTGCAGGGCGTCCGGGGCACCCGGCGGACAGCCGCCCGGGTCCGCGTCGGGGCGGGGCGGGGGATGGTCCGCCAGCGTGAACAGGTGCCGGATCTCCGCGGGCGACAGCAGCAGCACCCGGGCCAGGCTGTCCAGGACCTGCCGGCTGACGGCGATGTCCCGCGCCTGCTCCAGCCAGGTGTACCAGGTGACGCTGACCCCGGAGAGCGACGCCACCTCCTCGCGGCGCAGCCCCGGCGTGCGGCGGCGCGGACCGGCCGGCAGGCCCACGTCGGCGGGCGTCACCCGGGCGCGCCGCGAGCGCAGGAACTCGGCCAGCACACGCCGCCGTTCGGGGTCGGCCACGGCTCTCCTCGCTCGGTCGTACGGCACCGCACGCCCGGTGGTGGTACCGCGGCCACCAGCATAAACGGCCCCTGTCCGGCCCGGGCGCCGCGCGTGAGGGTGGGGGTCGTGACTTCTGACAACCCTGTTCCCACGCCCCTGCCGGGCACCTCTCGGCCCGCGCACCGGGCCGCCCTGGCCGTGCTCCTCACCGGCGTCTTCCTGGCCGTCCTGGACACCTTCATCGTCCTGGTGGCGGCCCCGGCCCTCCAGCGCGACCTGCGCGCCGACGACGCCGACCTGCAACTCGTGCTGGCCGGCTACCAGCTCACCTACGCCGTCGCGCTCATCACCGGCGCCCGCCTCGGGGACCTCTTCGGCCGCCGCCGCTGCTTCGTCGCCGGCCTGCTGCTGTTCACCCTGGCCTCGGCGGCCTGCGCGGCGGCGCCCGGCCCGGGCGCGCTGATCGGCGCGCGGCTCGTGCAGGGCCTGGGCGCGGCCGTCCTGTTCCCCCAGGTGTTCTCGACCCTCCAGGTCCTGGTACCCGCCGAGCGGCGGCCGCGGGTCTTCGGGCTGCTCGGCGCCGTCATCGGCGCGGCGGGCGTGACCGGCCAGCTCCTGGGCGGCCTGCTGCTGTCGGCGGATCTGTTCGGGCAGTCGTGGCGTCCCGTCTTCTGGGTGAACGTCCCGGTCGGCCTGCTCACGGCGGTCCTGGCCGTCCGGTACGTACCCGAGTCGCGGACCCCCGCCGGACGCCGTCCGGACCTCGCCGGAGCGGCCGTCCTGACCGCCGCGCTCGCCCTGGTCGTCGTCCCGCTGGTCGAGGGCCGCGAGGCCGGCTGGCCGTGGTGGACCTGGGCTGCCCTGGCGGCGGGCGCGGCCCTGCTGGCCGCCTTCGCGGTGGTCGAACGCCGGGTCGCGGCGGCCGGCGGCACGCCCCTGGTGAGTCCCGGGCTGCTGCGCGAGCGGGCCTTCGCGACCGGCATGGTGCTGGTCCTCCTCGCCTACTGCGGCATCAACTCCTTCTTCCTGGTCCTGTCGGTCACGGTGCAGGACGGGCTGGGCCTCGACGCGCTGGGCGCGGGCCTGTGCTACCTGCCCTTCGCCGTGGCGTTCTTCGCGGGCAGCCTGGCCGCCGGCCGTCTCGCCCGGCACGGCAGGCTCCTGCTGACGGCCGGAGCGCTGATCCTGGCCGCCGGTCACGCCGGGTGCCTGGCCGTGGTCGCCACCGAGGGCGGCTCCCTGACCGCGGGCGCCCTGGCCGCCCCGCTGGCCGTGATCGGCCTCGGCAACGGCGCACTGGTGACGCCCCTGCTCCACACGGTCCTCGCCCGGGTCCGCCCCGCCGAGGCCGGCATGGCCTCGGGCGTGCTGTCCACCGGGCAGCAGGTGGGCGGCGCGGTCGGGGTGGCGGTCCTGGGCGTCGTCTTCTACGGCCTGCTCGGGTCCGCCCGGCCCGGTGACGTACGGGCGTACGGGCGGGCCCTGGGCGGCTGCCTGGCACTGGACGTACTGCTCGCCCTCGCCCTGGCGGTACTGCCCCTCCTGCTGCCCAGGACCGCGCCGGCCGGCGGACCGGAGGGGGCGGGGCGGGAGGAGCGGGAGCACGCGGGGCGGGCGTGAGGGCCGGCCGGGGGATCAGGGAGCGGCGGGGTCCTCCGCGCGCTGCCACACCGGACGGAAGCCGAGGATCTCCGCGGTGGCGGCGCCGCCGGTGACGAAGGGGTCCGAGGCGACGGCGGCCTCGATCTCCGCGCGCGAGCCCTCCGCCAGGACCACTCCGCCCGTGCGCGGCTCCAGCGGCCCGGCCACCCGGGCGAGGCCGCGCGCGAACACCCCGTCCGGGTTGGCGTAATGGGCCTCCCGGAGCGCGTCGATGGTCTCCAGCGGGGCCTGGTATCGGAACACGATGACGTACATGACTCCACTCAACGGCACCGCCGCCCCGGCGCACCAGGACCGGTCACCGCGGCACCTATAGGCTGGCGCCTATGGGTGCGCCCGAGGACCTTCCCGAACTGGAGCTGCGCCAGCTGCGCTACTTCGCCGCCGTCGCCGAGGCGGGCACCGTCACCGAGGCCGCCCGCCGGCTGCGGATCGCCCAGCCCAGCCTGAGCCAGCAGGTGAAGCTGCTGGAACGGCGCGTGGGCGCGCCGCTGTTCCGGCGGCTGCCCCGGGGCATGGAACTCACCGAGGCCGGCCGGCTGCTGCTGGACGGCACCGAACAGGCGCTGCGCGCGCTGGGCGCGGCGGTGTCGGCCGCCCGCGCCGTCCCGGTGACCGCAGCGGTCGGGGTGTGCCGGGGCGTACCGCAGGACGTGCTGCACCGGGCCGAACGCCTCCTGACGGCCGCCCGCCCGCTGCGCCTGGCCTACGAACAGGTCGACTCCGCGCACCAGGGCGAGGCGCTGCGCGGCGGGGCGCTGGCCTTCGGCATCCTGCGGGGCCCGGCGGACGACCCGGCGGGACTGGAACTGCGCACGGTCGGCGCGGAACCTCTCGGTGTCATGCTCAACCGCCGCCATCCGCTCGCCGGGCGCACGGAGCTGACCTGGGACGACCTGCGCGGCCAGCGGCTGCTGTGGTTCCCGCGGCGGCGGGCGCCCGGTTACGCGACCGCCGTGCTGGCCCGGCTCGCGGAGCACGGCTGGCGGCCCGCCACGGTCGTCGAGGACACGGGCAGCCACACCCTGTTCCGGCACGCCCTCCTCGGCCACGACGATCTGGTGGCCCTGCGCACCCGGGCCGCCTGCGCCGGAGACGCGGACCTGCGCTGGTGCCCCGTCGGCCCCCGCCCGCCCCACGAGCACCTGCTCCTGGCCGCCGCCGCGCGCACCCCCTGGGCCCGGCTGCTGCCGCCGCCCGAGGCGGGGGGAGAACGGCGGCTCTGACGGGACGGTCCGGTGCTACCTCCCGCGCGCCGCCGTCCCGGTCCTCACGGCATCCGCAGCAGCCGGTTCAGCGCCCGCCCGAACATCGCCCGGGCCGCCCGACCGAGCAGCGGGTCGAACAGGTGCGGCAGGAAGCGGACCCCCACCTCCTCGCGCCACAGCACCCGGGCACGGCCGCCCGGCCCCGGACGCACCTCGATCTCCGCCCAGCCCAGGACCACCCGGCCGCGCTTCTCCAGCCGGCACAGGCCCGGCTCGCCGTCGGCCGGGGGATGCCAGCGCGTCACCTCCATGCGGTCGTCGAACCGCACCGGGCCGATGCCCGTACGGGCCACGAAGCACGTGCCCTCGCCCTGCGGCGCGGAGGTGAGCACGGTGACGCGGGTGAGCGGGATCGCCTCGGCGTGGCGCCGCCACTGCGTCAGGCGCCGCCATGTCTCGTCGGGCGGCAGCGGCGGAGTGCGTTCGAGACAGAAGGTGACCACGCGACGATCGTAGGCAATCGCGCCCGCTCAGCCGCGGGTTCGGCCGCAGGTCACCCGCGTGGCCGTATGCCGGCGATCATGCTGACGCTGGAGCGGCTGCGGCCCGGTCACGCCGAGGCCCTGCTGGCCTTCGAACGCGAGAACCGGCGGTACTTCGCCCGTACCGTGCCGGACCGCGGGGACGCCTACTTCGCCGGGTTCGCCGCCCGGCGCCGGGCCCTGCTCGGCGAACAGGACGCCGGAGTCTGCCACTTCCACGTCGTCCTGGACGAACAGGGCACCCTGCTGGGCCGGACGAACCTCGTCGACGTGGCCGACGGCGCCGCCGAACTCGGCTACCGCGTCGGTGAGCGCCACACCGGCCGGGGTGTGGCGACGGCCGCCGTGGGGGAGGTGTGCCGCCCGGCCGCCTCGGCGTACGGGCTGGGCGCCCTCATCGCGCGCACCACCCTCGACAACCCGGCCTCCAGGGCCGTACTCGAACGCAACGGGTTCACCGTGACGGGCGAACTGCCGGTGGGCGGACGGCCCGGGGTGCACTACCGGCGCGCCCTCGGCGAGGACGGGTGACGGCTGGCGGCGCGCCCCGCCCGCATATCGAATAGGTGAGCGACGTACGTACGTGCGTACGCTTGATCGGTTTGGGGTGATGTGTGCCGCCCTGTCACCGGGTTACTCAAGCCGACACGCGAAGTGAAGGCGAGAGGGAGGAGAGCCCCGTGAGCGGACGCACCTGGCGCCGGGCCCTGGTGACCGGCGGAGCCGGCTTCGTGGGGTCCCATCTGTGCGCGCGGCTGCTCGACGCCGGCACGGCCGTGGTCTGCCTGGACAACCTGGCCACCGGCGCGCACGCCAACGTGGCCGAGCTGGAGCGGCGCCGCGGCTTCCGCTTCGTCCGCGCCGACGCCACCGACCCCGCCGCCGTGCGCGGCCTGCCCGGCCGCTTCGACCTGGTCCTGCACTTCGCCTGCCCGGCCTCGCCCGCCGACTACCTGCGGCTGCCCCTGGAGACCCTCGACGTCGGCAGCGCCGGCACCCGCACCGCCCTGGAGCGCGCCCACGCCGACGGCGCCCGCTTCCTGCTCGCCTCCACCTCCGAGGTCTACGGTGACCCCCTGGAGCACCCGCAGCGCGAGAACTACTGGGGCAACGTCAACCCGGTCGGCCCGCGCAGCGTCTACGACGAGTCCAAGCGGTTCGCCGAGGCCCTGGTCACCGCCCACCACGGGGTGCACGCCACCGACACCGCCATCGTGCGCGTCTTCAACACCTACGGCCCCCGGATGCGGGCCGGCGACGGCCGGGCCGTGCCCACCTTCATCGCCCAGGCCCTGGACGGCGACCCGCTGACCGTGGCCGGGGACGGCGGCCAGACCCGGTCGCTGTGCTACGTGGACGACACCGTCGAGGGCGTCCTCGCCCTGGCCGCCTCCGAGGAGAGCGGGCCGGTCAACATCGGCGGCGGCGACGAGATCACCGTGCTGGAGCTGGCCCGCCGGATCGTGGAGCTGACCGGCTCCGCCTCGCGCATCCGGTTCGTCGAACGCCCCGTGGACGACCCCGGCCGGCGCCGCCCCGACACCCGGCTGGCCCGGGAGCTGCTCGGCTGGCAGCCGCGCGTGGGCTGGGACGAGGGGCTGCGCCGCACCATCGGCTGGTTCGCCCGCGCGGTCGCGGCGTAACGCCGGACGCGGCGCCCGGCAGTGCTTCCCTGGCACGGGTGCGGCACCAGTTGTCTTCAGGTGTTTGAGACAGCTGTGGTGCGGCACTCAGAGACCCGGAATGCCCCATTCGAGCACTGTCCGTGGTATCGCACCATTCCGCCCGATTGCCGCCGGACGTCAGCGGACGTCCGGCGGACCTCCGCTCGACGCAGGACCTGGTCCCCACCCCGCAGCACCGCCGCCGACCGGGACGGAGCCCGCCTCATGCGCATCCTTGGTATCAACGCCCTGTTCCACGACCCGGCCGCCGCCCTCGTGATCGACGGCCGCACGGTCGCGGCCGGCGAGGAGGAGCGCTTCAGCCGCCGCAAGCACGGCAAGCGCCCGGTGCCGTTCTCCGCGTGGGAACTGCCGGAACTCTCCGCCCGCTGGTGCCTGGAGCACGCGGGGCTGCGGCCCGACGAGCTGGACGCCGTCACCTACTCCTTCGACCCGGCCCTGGCCCGGCCCGCCGCCGAGCTGGGCCTGTTCGACCCGTGGGACCCGCTGCGCCTGGAGTACGCGCGCCGCGCCCCCGAGTTCCTCGCCGAGGCGCTGCCCGGACTCGACCCGGCCAAGGTCGTCTTCGTCCCGCACCACATCGCGCACGCCGCCTCCGCGGGCCCCGCCTCCCCGCACCCCGACAGCGCCGTCCTCGTCCTGGACGGCCGCGGCGAGGCCGCCTCCCACCTCGCCGGCCGCTTCCACGACGGCAAGCTCGACACCCTCGCCGCGCAGGCCCTGCCCGACTCGCTCGGCCTGCTCTACGAGGAGCTGACCGCACACCTCGGCTTCCTGCGCAGCAGCGACGAGTACAAGGTCATGGCGCTCGCCTCCTACGGCAAGCCCCGCTTCCTGCCCCAGCTGCGCCAGTACGTCCACCCCACCGGCGACGGCGGCTTCCGCGCGCACGGCGTGGACTGGACCGCCCTCGCCCCGCCGCGCGCCGGGCACGAGCCCTGGACGCGGGACCACGCCGACCTCGCCGCGAGCTGCCAGGCCGCCTTGGAGGAAGTGCTGCTGGAACTCGTCCACTGGCTGCACCGCGAGGCCGGCGGCGACGCCCTCGCCCTGGCCGGCGGCGTCGCCCTCAACTGCGTCGCCAACTCCAAGATCGCCGCGCAGGGCCCGTACCGCCATGTGTGGGTGCAGCCCGCCGCCGGTGACGCCGGCACCGCGCTCGGCGGCGCCCTGTACCTGGCCGCCAGCGAGGGCACCGTCCCCGCGCCCCTGCCCGGCGCCGACCTCGGCCGCGGCTGGAGCGACGAGGAACTGCGGCACTGGCTCCAGCAGGCCGGCGTACCGTACGAGCGGCCCGACGACATCGCCGAGACGGTCGCCGGGGAACTGGCCCGCGACGGCGTCGTCGCCTGGTTCCAGGGCCGCAGCGAGTACGGCCCGCGCGCCCTCGGCCACCGCTCCCTGCTCGCCCACCCGGGCCGCGCCGAGAACCTGGAACGGCTCAACCGGGTCAAGGGCCGCGAGGAGTTCCGCCCGGTCGCCCCCATGGTCCTCGCCGACCGCGCCCCCGACCTCTTCACCGGCCCGATGCCCAGCCCGTACATGCTCTTCGTGCACGACGTGCACCGCGACTGGCGCGAGCGCGTACCCGCCGTGGTGCACGTCGACGGCACCGCCCGCATCCAGACCGTCGACGCGCGCCAGGAACCGCTTCTCGCCCGCATGCTGCGCGGCTTCGAACGGCGCACCGGGCTGCCCGTCGTCGTCAACACCAGCCTCAACACCGCGGGCCGGCCCATGGTCGACGACCCGCGCGACGCCCTGGAGTGCTTCGGCTCCGCCCCCGTCGACCTGCTGGCCATCGGACCGTTCGCGGTCCGCCGGGGAAGGGCGTACGCATGAACGACGCCGCCACCCGCACCTCCTACGCGGTGGTGATCCCCACCCTCGCGCGGGACACCCTCGCCGACTGCCTGGCCGCGCTCGCCGCCGCGCACGGACCCCGGCCCGACGAGATCGTCCTCGTCGACGACCGCCCCGGACCCGACCCGGACCCCGGCGCGCTGGAGCACGCGCTGAGCGTGCTGGGCGACCTGCGCGCCCGCACCACCGTCCTCACCAGCGGCGGCCGCGGCCCCGCCGCCGCCCGCAACACCGGGCTGCGCGCGGTCACCGCCCCCTGGGTCGCGTTCCTCGACGACGACGTGCAGGTGGGCCCGCACTGGTGCGACCAGCTCACCCAGGACCTGGCCGAGGCGGGCCGCGACACCGGGGCCGTGCAGGGCGTCATCGCCGTGCCGCTGCCCGGCGAGCGGCGCCCCACCGACTGGGAACGCGGCACCGCCGGCCTCGCCCGGGCCCGCTGGATCACCGCCGACATGGCCTACCGCACCGATGTGCTGGGACGCGTCGCCGGCTTCGACGAACGCTTCCGGCGCGCCTTCCGCGAGGACGCCGACCTCGCGCTGCGCGTCCTGGACGCCGGCTGGCACATCCGCCAGGGCCGCCGCACCACCCGCCACCCGGTCCGCCCCGCCGACCGCTGGGTGTCCCTGCGCGCCCAGCGAGGCAACGCCGACGACGCGCTCATGCGGTACCTGCACGGGCCCTACTGGTGGGAGAAGGCGGTGGCCCCGCGCGGCCGCATCCGCTCCCACCTCGCCGTCACCGCCGCGGGCGCCGCCGGCTGCGCGCTCGCCGCCGCCGGGCGGCCCCGGGCCGCCGCGCTCGCCGCGCTCGGCTGGGCGGCCGGCACCGCCGAGTTCGCCTGGACGCGGATCGCCCCCGGGCCGCGCACCCGCGACGAGGTGACCACCATGGCCGTCACCAGCGTCCTCATCCCGCCCGCCGCCACCTGGCACTGGCTGAGCGGACTGTGGCGCCACCGGGCCGCGCCGGCCTGGCGGGTGGT
>NZ_JBEYVW010000015.1:19122-244990 GCF_040644175.1 Streptomyces sp. NPDC047017
GTGGCCCGGTGATGTCGATCGGCGTCGGCCTGGCGGGTGGTGGCCCGGTGATGTCGATCGGCGTCGGCCTGGCGGGTGGTGGCCCGGTGATGTCGATCGGCGTCGGCCTGGCGGGTGGTGGCCCGGTGATGTCGGTCCGCGCCGGCCTGGCAGGAGGCGGCCCCGTGACCCCGATCCGCGCCGTCCTGTTCGACCGCGACGGCACCCTCGTCGAGGACGTCCCCTACAACGGCGACCCCGAGCTGGTCCGCCCGATGCCGGGCGCCCGCGAGGCGGTGGACCTGCTGCGCGCGGCGGGCCTGGCCACCGGCGTCGTCACCAACCAGTCCGGCGTGGCCCGCTCCCTGCTCGCCCCCGCCGACGTCGAGCGCGTCAACGCGCGCGTGGACGCCCTGCTCGGCCCCTTCGACGTGTGGGCCGTCTGCCCGCACGGCCCCGGCGAGGGCTGCCCCTGCCGCAAACCGCGGCCGGGCCTGATCCACGAGGCCGCCGCACGGCTCGGCGCCGACCCCGCCGCCGTCGTGGTCGTCGGCGACATCGGCACCGACCTGGAGGCCGCCCGCAGGGCCGGCGCCCACGGCATCCTCGTCCCCACCCCCGTCACCCGCCCCGAGG
The DNA here is from genome assembly GCF_040644175.1 of Streptomyces sp. NPDC047017. Classification (NCBI taxonomy): domain Bacteria; kingdom Bacillati; phylum Actinomycetota; class Actinomycetes; order Kitasatosporales; family Streptomycetaceae; genus Streptomyces; species Streptomyces sp. NPDC047017. Next base: position 19,738 of record NZ_JBEYVW010000015.1, read on the forward strand.
AGACGGCCGCCGCCGGGCACATCGCCGCCGGCCTGCCGACCGCCGCACGCGCGATCCTGGCCGGCCCGCCCTGGGGCCGCGTCCTCGCCGACGTACGCCCCCTGCCGGCCGCCTACGCCACCGACGGGCCGCCCCCGCGCGGGCCCGCCCCCCGGAGGGCGCGATGAAAGCGCTGGTCACCCGGCTCGACAGCTTCGGCGACGTGCTGCTCGCAGGACCGGCCGTGCGCGCCGTCGCCGCCCGCGCCGACCGGGTCACCCTGCTGTGCGGGCCGCGCGGCGAGAGCGCCGCCCGGCTGCTGCCCGGCGTGGACGAGATCGTCGTCTGGGACGCGCCCTGGGCCGGGTTCGCACCACCGCCCGTGGACCGCGCCGACATCGAGAGACTGCTCGGCGCCCTGGACGCCGACACCGCCCTGATCCTCACCTCCTTCCACCAGTCCCCGCTGCCCACCGCGCTGCTGCTGCGCCTGGCCGGCGTCCGGCACATCGCCGCCGACAGCGTCGACTACCCCGGCTCCCTGCTCGACGTACGCCACCGGCGCGCCCCGCACGCCCACGAGGCCGAGGCCGCCCTCGACCTGGCCGTGGCGGCCGGATTCCCGTGCCCCGACGACGGCCGGCCGCGCGTGCTGCCCCCGCCCGCCACCGCCCACCTCACCGGCCCGGACCCGTACGTCGTCCTGCACCCCGGCGCGAGCGTCCCCGCCCGCGCCTGGAGCCCGCGCCGGTGCGCGCGGGCGGTCGCCGAACTCGCCGCGGCCGGGCACCGGGTGGTGGTGACCGGCGGCCCGGGGGAGAAGGACCTGACCGCGTACGTCGCCGGCGAGGACGGCCTCGACCTCGGCGGCCGCACCGGCGCCCCCGAACTCGCCGGCGTCCTGGCGGGCGCCCGCGCGGCCGTCACCGGTAACACCGGGCCCGCGCACCTGGCCGCCGCCGTCGGCACCCCCGTCGTCTCCCTGTTCGCGCCGGTCGTACCGGCCGAGCGCTGGCGCCCCTACGGCGTCCCGTACGTGCTGCTCGGCGACCAGGACGCCCCCTGCGCGGGCAGCCGCGCCCGCACCTGCCCGGTGCCCGGCCACCCCTGCCTGGAGTCGGTGACCGCCACCGACGTGCTCGCCGCCGTGGAGAAGGTGATGCAGGCGTGAGGATCCTCATCTGGCATGTGCACGGCTCCTGGACCACGGCGTTCGTCCAGGGCCCGCACACCTACGTCGTCCCCGTCATCCCCGACCGCGGCCCCGACGGCCTCGGCCGCGCCCGCACCTTCGACTGGCCCGCCTCGGTGATCGAACTCCCGCCGGAGGACCTGCGGGACGCGGACATCGATCTGGTGGTCCTGCAACGCCCGCACGAGTACGACCTGGTACGGCACTGGCTCGGCCGCACCCCGCCCATGGTGTACCTGGAGCACAACGCCCCCCACGGCGACGTGCCCGACACCCGGCACCCCGTCACCGGCCTGCCCGCCGGCATCCCGCTCGTCCACGTCACCCACTTCAACCGGCTGATGTGGGACGCCGGGAGCGCCGAGACCACCGTCATCGAACACGGCATCGTCGACCCCGGCCCGCTGTGGACCGGCGAGATACCGCACGCGGCCGTCGTCGTCAACGAGCCCGTCCGGCGCGGCCGCACCACCGGCACCGACCTGCTGCCGTGCTTCGCGCAGGCCGCCCCGCTCGACGTGTTCGGCATGAAGACCGGCTCGCTCGCCGGCCACCTGGGCCTGCCGCCCGAGCGGTGCCGCGGCCACGAACTCGTCCAGCGCGAGCTGCACCGGGAGATGGCCCGGCGCCGCCTCTACCTCCACCCGGTCCGCTGGACCTCCCTCGGGCTGTCCCTGCTGGAGGCGATGCACCTGGGCATGCCCGTGGTCGCCCTCGCCACCACCGAGGTCACCGAGGCGGTGCCGCCCGGCGCCGGGGTGGTCTCCAACCGCGTCGACGTACTCACCGACGCCGTACGGGACTTCGTCGCAGACCCGCCGCACGCCCGCACGGCCGGCCAGGGAGCACGGACCGCCGCGCTCTCCCGCTACGGGCTGACCCGCTTCCTGGACGACTGGGAGCGGCTGCTGAAGGAGGTCACCCGATGAGGATCGCCATGGTGTCCGAGCACGCGAGCCCGCTCGCCGCGCTCGGCGGGGTCGACGCCGGTGGCCAGAACGTGTACGTCGCCCGCCTCACCGAGGAACTGGCGCGCCGCGGACACGACGTCACCGTCTACACCCGGCGCGACGCGGCCGCACCGCCCGACCGGGTGCCGCTGCCCGGCGGCGCCGTCGTCGAGCACGTACCGGCCGGACCGCCCGAGGTCATCCCCAAGGACGCCCTGTTCGCGCACATGCCCGACTTCGGCGCCCACCTGGCCCGGGCCTGGCGCCGGGAGCGGCCCGACCTCGTGCACGCCCACTTCTGGATGTCCGGCATGGCCTCCCTGCTCGGTGCCGGACCGCACGGCGTCCCCGTCGTCCAGACCTTCCACGCGCTGGGCACCGTCAAGCGCCGCCACCAGGGCCGCGAGGACACCAGCCCGCACGAACGCGTCGGCGTGGAGCGGCAGATCGGCCGCACCTGCGACCGGGTCCTGGCCACCTGCTCCGACGAGGTGCGTGAACTCGCCGGCATGGGCATCTCCCCGCGTCAGGTGTCCGTGGTGCCCTGCGGGGTCGACTCCACCCACTTCCACCCCGGCGCCGACCCGGCCGCCGCCCCTGCCCGCACCCACCGCCACCGGCTGCTGTCCTGCGGCCGGCTGGTCCGCCGCAAGGGCTACGACGAGGCGATCCGCGCCCTCACCCGGATCCCGCACACCGAACTCCTCGTCGCCGGCGGCCCGCCGCCCGACCGGCTGCACACCGACCCCGAGGCGGGACGGCTGCTGGACCTGGCCGCCCGCGAGGGCGTCGGCGACCGGATACGGCTGCTCGGCGCCGTGGACCCGGCCCGGATGCCCGCCCTGATGCGCAGCGCCGACCTCGTGCTGTGCACCCCCGCCTACGAACCGTTCGGCATCGTGCCGCTGGAGGCGATGGCCTGCGCGGTGCCCGTCGTCGCCACCGACGTGGGCGGCCACCGCGACTCGGTCGCCGACCACCGCACCGGCCGGCTGGTCCCGCGGGGTGACCCCGGGGCCGTCGCCGTCGCCGTACGCGACCTGCTCGGCAGCGACCGCACCCGCCGCCGCTACGGCCACGCCGGCCGCGAACGCGTCCTGGCCCGCTTCACCTGGCGGCGCGTCGCCGACGGCGTGGAACAGGTCTACCGGCAGGTCGCGGCCGGCCGCGCCGTCGATTCGGAGGTGGCCTGATGCGCCCCCGCACCCGCCGAGCACCCGGAGGTGACGTCATGAGCGTGCACGCCCCCGCCGTCACCGGACACTGCGACGAACTCCGCGCCGCACTCGCCCGGTTCCGCACGTCCGCGCACATCACCCAGCGGTGGGGCGAGCAGCTCGCCGCCGTCCTCGGCGGCGGCGGACGGCTGCTCGCCGCGGGCAACGGCGGCAGCGCCGCCCAGGCCCAGCACCTCACCGCCGAACTCGTCGGCCGCTACCGCGACGACCGCCCGCCCTACTCCGCGATCGCCCTGCACGCCGACACCTCCAGCACCACCGCCATCGCCAACGACTACGGCGTGGACGAGGTGTTCGCCCGCCAGGTGCGCGCCCACGGCCGCGACGGCGACGTCCTGATCCTGCTGTCCACCAGCGGCGCCAGCGCCAACCTGCTGTCCGCGGCCGACGCGGGACGCGCCGCCGGGATGCGGGTGTGGGCACTGACCGGACCGGCGCCCAACCCGCTCAGCGCGGGCAGCGACGAGGCGCTGTGCGCGGCCGGCGCGTCCACCGCCACCGTGCAGGAACTCCATCTGGTCGCGGTGCACATGGTGTGCGCGGCCTTCGACGCGGCCCTCGCACGGCCCGGGAGGTGACATGACGGGCAAGGCACCCCTGGTCGTGGTCGGCGACGCGCTCCTCGACCGCGACCTGACCGGACACGCGGACCGGCTCGCGCCCGACGCGCCCGTGCCGGTGGTCGCCGACTGCGACGAGCGGGTACGGCCGGGCGGCGCCGCCCTCACCGCGTACCTCGCCGCCCGCGACGGCCGCGACGTCACCCTGGTCACCGGCCTCGACGACGGTCCGGCCGGGCGGGAACTGCGCCGGCTCCTGGAGCCCTGGCTGACCGTGGTCGCGCTGCCGATGGCCGGGCAGGTGGCGGAGAAGACCCGCGTCCTGGCCCAGGGCCGGCCCGTCGTCCGCCTCGACCGCGGCACCGGCCGGGTCCGCGGGGCCACCGGCGAGGCCCGCGCGGTGCTCGCCGCCGCCGACGCCGTCCTCGTCTCCGACTACGGCCGCGGCGCGGCCGACGCCCTGCGGGCCGAACTGCGCAGACGCCCCCCGCTGGTGTGGGACCCGCACCCGCGCGGCGGCCCCCCGGCGCCCGGCACCCGCCTGGCCACCCCGGCCCGCGCGGAGGCCCACACCTTCGCCGCCGCCCTGCCCGAGGACGCCGAGGCCACCCCGCCGCCAAGGCCGGACGGCGGGCCCGCCGCTCCCGGCAGCGAACTGCGCATTGCCGCCCGCGAGGCGTCCGCGCTGGTACGGCACTGGCGGGTCGCCGCCGTCACGGTCACCCTCGGCCCGCGCGGCGCCCTCCTCTCGTACGGCGAACACCCCCTGCTGGTACCGGTCACGGCCGCGCACCACGGCGACCCGTGCGGCGCCGGCGACCGGTTCGCCGCCACCGCCGCCGGGCTGCTCGCCGACGGCGCGCTCGTCGGAGAGGCCGTGGAGGGCGCCGTCACCGCGGCGACCGCCTTCGTCGGCGCCGGCGGGGCGGGCGCCCTGCTCGGCACCCGGCACACCGGCACCGTCCCGGCCCGCGGGGACGGCCCCGCCGAACTGATCGCCCGCGTCCGGGCGGCCGGCGGCACCGTCGTCGCCGCGGGCGGCTGCTTCGACCTGCTGCACGCCGGGCACGTGGGCCTCCTCCAGGCCGCCCGGCGGGTCGGCGACTGCCTGGTGGTCTGCGTCAACTCCGACTCCTCGGTACGGCGCCGCAAGGGCGACGGCCGGCCGGTCAACCCGCTCGCCGACCGCGTCCGCGTACTGCGCGCCCTGGCCTGCGTGGACGCCGTGGCCGTCTTCGACGAGGACACCCCCGAACGCCTGCTGGCCGAACTCCGCCCCGACGTCTGGGTCAAGGGCGGCGACTACGCGGGCGCCGACCTCCCCGAGGCGGCCCTGCTCCAGGAGTGGGGCGGCCAGGCCGTCCTGCTGCCCTACCTGGACGGCCGCTCCTCGACGGCCCTGATGGCCCGGGCGGCGGAGGGAGCGCGATGACCGCCGGAGCGGGACATGGACGGGTACGGGGGCGCGGGGACGTACCGGGACACGGGCAGGTACGGGGGCGCGGGGACGTACCGGGACACGGGCAGGTACGGGGGCGCGGGGACGTACCGGGACACGGGCAGGTACAGGGGCACCGAGACGTACCCGGACACGCGGGCGTGCCGGGGCGCGGGGACGTATCAAGGCACGAGGACATACCGGAGCACGGGGACGGAGACGGGCATGGGCCGCCCGGCCGCCCCCGCGTGCTGGTGCTGCGCGCCCTCGGGCTCGGTGACCTGCTGGCCGGCGTCCCCGCCCTGCGCGGCCTGCGCCGCGGCTTCCCGGGCCACGAGATCGTGCTCGCCGCACCGGAGCCGCTCGCCCCGCTCGCCGCGGCGACGGGCGCCGTCGACCGGCTGCTGCCCGCCGCCGCGCCCGGCCGCGCCGTACCCGATGCCCTCGACTGGACCGGCCCGCCCCCGGACATCGCCGTCGACCTGCACGGCAACGGCCCGCCCAGCCACCGCCTCCTCGAAGTCCTCGGCCCCGGACGGCTGTTCGCCTTCGCGCACCCCGGGACCCCCGGTATCCAGGGGCCGCCCTGGTACGCCGACGAGCACGAACGCGACCGCTGGTGCAGGCTGCTGCGCTGGTACGGCCTCGCCGCCGACCCCGCCGACCTGCGGCTGGTGCCGCCCGCCGCCCACTCACCGGCCCCCGGCGCGATCGTCGTGCACCCCGGCGCCGGTTCCCCCGCCCGCTGCTGGCCCGTCGACCGGTTCGCCGCCGTCGCGCGGACCCTGCGCGAGCGCGGGCACCGGGTCGTCGCCACCGGGGGAGCGGACGAGGGCGACCTCGTCGCCACCCTCGCCAAGAGGGCGGGCCTGCCCGACGCGGACGTGTTCGGCGGCGGCCTGCCCCTGGACCGGCTGTCGGCACTGGTGGCCGGCGCCCGCGCCGTGCTCAGCGGCGACACCGGCATCGCCCACCTGGCCGTCGCCCACGCCACCCGCTCGGTCACCCTGTGCGGACCGGTCCCGCCCGGCCGGTGGGGGCCGCCCCCGGACGACCCGAGGCACACCGCGCTGTGGCACGGCCCGCAGGGCGACCCGCACGGCCGCCGCCCCGACCCCGCCCTGCTGCGGATCGGCACCGAAGAGGTCCTGGACGCCCTCGACGCGCTCCCCGAGCCGCCGACCTGACGAAGGCCGAGCAGCACCATGGAACACGCACCCGTCGGCGTGGTCATCGCCACCCGCGACCGCTCCGCCCAGCTCGCCGTCACCCTCACCCACCTGCTCGCCCTCCCCGAGCACCCCGAGATCGTCGTCGCCGACAACGCCTCGACCGACGACACCCGCGCCCTGCTCGCCTGCCAGTTCCCGCAGATCCGCGTACTGGCCCTGCCGTTCAACCGGGGCGCCGTCGCCCGCACCCACGGCGTGCGCGCCCTCAGCACCCCCTACGTGGCCTTCAGCGACGACGACTCCTGGTGGGCGCCGGGCGCGCTGGCCGAGGCCGCCCGCCTCTTCGGGAGGCACCCCCGGCTCGGCCTGCTCGCCGCCCGCACCCTGGTCGGCCCCGGACAGGAGGACGACCCGCTGAACAAGGTGCTCGCCGACTCCCCGCTCGGCCCCGCCGCCGACCTGCCCGGCACCCAGGTCCTCGGCTTCCTCGCCTGCGCCTCCGTCACCCGCCGCACCGCCTACCTGGACGCCGGCGGCTTCCACCCGCTGATCTTCTTCGGCGCCGAGGAGACCCTGCTCGCCTACGATCTCGCCGCCCGCGGCTGGGGCGTCACCCACTGCCCCGAGGTGATCGCCCACCACCACCCCGCGCCCACCGCGCGCACCGGCCGCCCCGCCGTCCAGCGCCGCAACGAGATCCTCACCGCCTGGCTGCGCCGCCCCCTGCCGCACGCCCTCGCCCGCACCCGCGGCCTGGCCGCCGACGCCCGCCGCGACCCGCACGCCCGGCACGCCCTGCGCGAGACGCTCACCCGCCTGCCGGGCGCCCTGCGCGCCCGCCGCGCCCTGCCCCCGCACCTCGAACGCGCCGCCCGCCTGCTCGACGCGGACACCGGCCCCGGGCGGACCGGAGGCACCCCATGACCGACCCCCGCACCACCGTCGTGGTCATCACCCACAACCGGCGCCCCGAACTCCTGCGCACCCTCGGCCACTTGGCCGGGCTGCCCGAGCGGCCCGAGGTGATCGTCACCGACAACGGCTCCACCGACGGCACCTCCGCCGCCGTGGCCCGCCACCATCCGCGGGTACGGCTGCTGCGCCCCGGCCGCAACCTGGGCGCCGTCGGCCGCAACCTGGCCGTGCGCCAGGTCCGCACCCCCTACGTCGCCTTCTGCGACGACGACTCCTGGTGGGCGCCGGGCTCCCTCACGGGCGCCGCCGACCTCCTCGACCGGCACTCCGCGCTCGCCGCCGTCACCGCCCGGATCGTCGTCGAACCGCACGGCACCGAGGACCCCATCGTCGAGGAACTGCGCACCTCACCCGTGCCCGGACCGGCCTGGCTGCCCGGCCCGGCGCTCGGCTCCTTCCTCGCCGCGGCCACCGTGCTGCGCACCGACGCGTTCCGCCGCGCGGGCGGCTTCCACCCGCGGCTGTGGCTCGGCGGCGAGGAGGAACTGCTGGCCGCGGACCTGGCGGCGGCCGGCTGGTGGCTGACGTACGCCGACCACCTGACCATCCATCACCACCCGTCCGTGGTACGGGACGCCACGCGCCGCCGCCGGGACGGCATCCGCAACACCCTGTGGTTCACCTGGCTGCGCCGGCCGCTGCGGCCCGCCCTGCGCCGCACCCTGCACCTGGCCCGCACGGTGCCGCGCGACACGGCGTCGCTGCGTGCCTTCGCCGAGGCGGCGGCGGCCCTGCCGTGGGTGCTGCGCGAACGCCGGGTGCTGCCGGCGGAGGTCGAGGCACGCCTGCGCACGCTGGAACCGGCACAGCGCCGGTCGACGGCCCGCAGTTACACGGGCTGACCTGTCTCCCGGGGCTGTGCGCCTTGAAGCCCCGCGCTCCGGAGCCGTGTGCTCCGGAGCCCCGCGCTCCGGAGCCGTGTGCTCCGGAGCCCCGCGCCCCGGAGCCGTGTGCGCCGGAGGCTTGTGCCCCGGGGGTGGACGAGGTCAGATCCAGCCGAGCTGCGCCGCCTTCAGGCCCGCCTCGAACCGGCTCCTGGCGTTGAGCCGCTCCATCAGCGACGACATCTGGCGCCGCACGGTCCGCAGCGACACCCCCAGCCGCTTGGCTGCGGCGTCGTCCGTCAGGCCGCCCGCCAGCAGTTTCAGCAGCAGCTTCTCGTTGCCGCTGAGCCCTTCGCCGGGCTGTCCGGCGCCCAGCGGCACGGCGGTCTCCCAGGCCTGGAAGAACATCGCGCACAAGGTGGCGACGACTGCGGGCTCACTGGTGCACAGGGCCCCGCGGCGGGTGTTCGCGGGGTCGATCGGGACCACGGCGATCCGCCGGTCGAAGACGAGGAACCGGGGCGGCAGCAGCGGCGCCGTCCGCACCTGGCCACCTCCTTCGGACATCCAGCGCGCGTAGTCGAGGGTCGCCGGGTCGTTGCGCACACTGTCCTGATAGAGCGTCAGCATGGACACACCGCGGTCCATCGCCACCTCGTCGAGGGGGCGGGACGCGTCCAGGCTCGCCTGGGACTGGGCCCCGCCCGGCATCACCGACAGGCATTCGCTGCTCAGTTCCCTCGCGAGGGATTCCAGCCGCTCCTGTATCGCGTCGAGTCCCAGCAGCACATCGGCGCCCGTGCCGTCGTCGAAGGACGGCCGGCGGGCGGCGCGTTCGGCGATCGCCTGGGCCGCCGCCAGCTTCGCGGCGGCCAGCCGCTGCTGCTGCCGCAGCACGTCCTGTTCCTGCCGGTGGAGCATCACCTCAAGGGCGAGTTCCGGACTGAGCACCCGCAGCTGTCCCGGCTTCTCCAGCGACTGCCGCACCAGGGTGAGGTCGGCCAGCCGGTCCAGGGACGCGCGTACTTCCTCTTCGGGCAGGCCCAGTGCGCCGCACAGCTCCAGCACGCCCAACTCGGGTCTGGAAAGCATGCACTGATAGACAGCCGCCGTACGCGGATCAAGCCCCAACATCTCAAGCATTCGGCCCCCCGCCGCAGTTGGACGTCCCCTCGTCCAACGCCCATCTGCACGCGATCTTCGCACCAGCTTCAAATGAGCGCAACCAACGGGTCACTTGGTGAACGGGTAGTGGAAGCTGCACCAAGGTGCCAGGCCAGATGGTGACAGGCGGTACCCCTCCCGCCGGCCGTGCGGCCCGGGCACAGTGGTGTTCACCGAAGCAGCGGCGGCCCGGAAGGGCACCGCGAGCCGGGATCAGCATCTGTACCGAGGGGGATGGACATGTCTCGCAATACCCGCTTCAGACACGTCGTCATGGGCAGTGTGGCCACCGCGATCCTGCTGGGAGCCGCATCGTCCGCGACCGCCGTGGCGGAGGGCCGGGGCCCGGGAGCGGTGGCGGCGGTCGCCCCCGTCGGCGCGGGCATCGGCTGGGACTCCCCGCAGCTGACGGGTATCGGCTGGGACACCCCCCGACTGACGGGCATCGGCTGGGATGCCCCGCCGGCGTCGGGTATCGGCTGGGACAGCCCGCGGTCCGGCGCGCCGGCAGTGGACACGCCGGCGCAGGCCGGGCCGGCATGTTCCTCGTCCAACTGCATGTGACCGGCAGCGCGGAACCGGCTTCGGGTCCCGCCGACGCACATGCCCTGCAAGACCTCCTGTGGGCTCACGCCGCCCCGCGGCACCGGCTCGAACACGTCCGGGCCCGCTGCCTGTTCGACGGCATCGGGGTAGTCCTGTTCATCTCCGCGCCCACGAGCGACCGGGCCGCCGCGCAGGCCGCCGACCTTCTGGCGGACGCGAGCGACTCCGGTCTGCTGGCGCGGTATCGCATCACGGGGATCTGACCTTCCCCTTCCCTGTACTTCCCACGCGGCGCCACCGCGCGGTCCGGCATGCCCCGAGGCGGGCGCAGCTCCCCTCGCACGGCCACGGACCACCGGCCCCGGCACACCGACGTGCCCGCTTCGCGTCGCCGCGCACCTCAACACGTCACGCACCACCACACCTTTCTGAGGATTCGTCATGCCGAGCAATGTCTCGCTCCGCTCCACCGCGATCGCCCTCGCCGTCACGGCGTCCGTCTCCTGCGGCCTGCTCACCGTCGCGACCGGCTCCGCCGCGGCCGCCCCGGTGCGGCCCGCGGCCGACACGCCGGCCCAGTTGCAGGCCGGCCCGGGCCAGGGAGCGGTCACGCCGGTCCCCGGGGGCCGCGCGCTCTCGGCGGCCTCGGCGGCCCCGACCATCACCCGCGGCGACGTCATAGACCGGGCCCAGAGCTGGGTCGGCATCGGCCTCGACTACAGCTGGACCGGCAGCCACGACGGCTACCGCACGGACTGCTCGGGCTACGCGTCGATGGCCTGGCACCTCAGCTCGTCGCTGACCACCGACACCTTCGCGAGCGCCGGCGTCATCCAGTCCATCTCCAAGGGCGACCTGAAGCCCGGTGACGCCCTCCTCAACGACAACAGCGGCGCCAACGGCCACATCGTCCTCTTCGACAAGTGGGCGGACAGCGACCACACCAGCTACATCGGCTACGAGTTCACCGGCAGCGGGGTGCACCACCGCGAGATCCCCTACCCCTACTTCTCCGGCTACGGCACCTTCGTACCGGTACGCAACAAGTCCGTGATCGACGACGTGGTCAAGCCCGACGACCCGGGGATGACGAACCTGACGGCGGGTGACTTCAACGGTGACGGGAAGGCCGATCTGGTCGGGGTGGAGGTGTCGACGGGGAAGCTGTGGCTGTACCCGAACCCGAATATCGGTGCGGCGTCTTCGCGGGTGGAGATCGGTTCCGGTGGGTGGAACGGTATGGCGAATCTGGCCGCCGGTGATCTGAACCAGGACGGCAAGGACGACATCGTCGGCACGGAGAAGTCCAGCGGCAAGCTGTTCCTCTACAAGGGCACCGGCTCGGGTCTGTCGTCGCGTACGGAGATCGGTTCGGGCGGCTGGAACGGCATGTCGAACATCTTCGTGGGCGACTTCAACGGTGATGGCATCGACGATGTCGGCGGCAACGAGATCGACACGGGCAAGCTCTACCTCTACAAGGGCAAGGGCGACGGCACGATCTCGGGTATGAGCGGCCGGGTGGAGATCGGTTCCGGTGGCTGGAACGGTGTCAACAAGGTGGTCAGCCCTGGTGACATGAACAAGGACGGCAAGGACGACTTGGTCGCCACGGAGAAGTCGACCGGCAAGCTCTACCTGTACAAGGGCACCGGCTCCGGCCTGTCCTCCCGTACGGAGATCGGTTCGGGCGGCTGGAACGGCATCTCGGGCTACGCGGGCGCCGACTTCAGTGGTGACGGTGTGGGCGACCTGGCCGCCGTCGAGTCCGACCCGGGCGAGACCGGCAAGCTCTACCTCTACAAGGGCACCGGCAGTGGCGGGCTGAACTCCCGCACCGAGGTCGGCAGCGGCGGCTGGTAGGCCCCGGGGCGAAGCCGTGAGCCGCCCCGCCGTGTGAAGCGGGGCGGGTCCCCGAGGGCCACCGCCCGGACCCGCCCCGCGCCCCACCCGGCCTCTCCCCGCTCTCTCTCCTCGTTTCGCGGGGGAGCGCCATCGCGCCCTGTCCGCGCGCCCGAATCCCAGGCCCGTGCCCGCACAGCGGTCTGCCCGCCCGCCCATCGGCCCCTCTGTCCGAAGGAAGTCATGAACAGCCGTCACCTGAGACGCGCCGCATCCTCCCTCACCGCCGCCTGCGCCGTCACCGCCCTGCTCCAGTGCGGCGCGTCCGCCTCCGCCGCCGAGTCGGCCACCACCGTCGCCTACCACGGCCTCACCCTCCAGGTCCCCGCCCACTGGACCGTGGTCGACCTCGCCGCCGACCCCCACACCTGCGTGCGGATGGACCAGCACACCGTCTACCTCGGACACCCGGGAACCGAGCAGAACTGCCCCACCCATGTCATCGCGGAGAAGACCGAGGCGATCGTCCTGGAGACGTTCGCCGGCGCCGGCCCCCGCTACGACATACCCCAGGTCGACGTCCCCGCCGGCTCGTCCGCGCCGAAGACCCTGCCGGCCACGGACTCCCGGGAGGCGCGGCTGGCGTTCGAGGGCGCCGGCGTCTACCTGACCGCCAGTCACGGGGCGTCCCAGGCCGCCATCGACCAGCTGCTGAGCACCGTCGGCACCGACGCCGCCGCCAAGCCCCAGTCCGCTCCTTCCCCCGCACCGCAAGCCGGCCGCAGGACGGCCGCGCTCGCCGCCGTGGCCCCGAGCACCGGCTACAAGGGCAAGGCGTTCGACGCCTGCTCGGCGCCCTCCTCGGGAGCCATGGGCGACTGGGCGTCCTCCCCCTACCGGGGCGTGGCCGTCTACATGGGCGGCCCGAGCCGCGCCTGCGCGCAGCCCAACCTGAGTGCCGCGTGGGTGAGCCAGCGCAGCGCGGACGGCTGGCACGTGATGCCCATCTACGCCGGTCTCCAGGCGGCGAGCATCTCGTCGTCGAGCGCGAACAGCCAGGGCAGGGCGGCCGCCGACGCGGCCGTGGGCCTCGCCCAGGACCTCGGCTTCGCCCCCGGCACCGTGCTCTACATCGACATGGAGTCGTACTCCTCCGGCTACCGCTCGACCGTCCTCGACTACCTGTCCGGCTGGACGGAGCGCATCCAGGAACTGCACTACCGCTCCGGCGTGTACAGCTCCTCCAGCTCCGGGATCAACGACCTCTCCGACGTCTACTCGTCCTCCACGCTCAAGCGCCCCGACGTGGTCTGGATGGCCAACTGGAACGGCCAGGCCGACACCGACGACAGCTTCGTCCCCGCGAGCCAGTGGGCCGACCACCAGCGCGTGCACCAGTACGCCGGCAACGTCACCGAGACCTACGGCGGCACCACGATCCAGATCGACCGGGACTACGTCGACGTCGGCACCGCCACCACGGTCGCGGACCCGGGGATGACGAATCTGACGGCGGGTGACTTCAACGGTGACGGGAAGGCCGATCTGGTCGGGGTGGAGGTGTCGACGGGGAAGTTGTGGCTGTACCCGAACCCGAACATCGGTGCGGCGTCGTCGCGGGTGGAGATCGGTTCCGGTGGGTGGAACGGTATGGCGAATCTGGCCGCCGGTGATCTGAACCAGGACGGCAAGGACGACATCGTCGGCACGGAGAAGTCCAGCGGCAAGCTGTTCCTTTACAAGGGCACGGGTTCGGGTCTGTCGTCGCGTACGGAGATCGGTTCGGGTGGCTGGAACGGCATGTCGAACATCTTCGTGGGCGACTTCAACGGCGACGGCATCGACGATGTCGGCGGCAACGAGATCGACACGGGCAAGCTCTACCTCTACAAGGGCAAGGGCGACGGCACGATCTCAGGTATGAGCGGCCGGGTGGAGATCGGTTCCGGTGGCTGGAACGGTGTCAACAAGGTGGTCAGCCCGGGTGACATGAACAAGGACGGCAAGGACGACTTGGTCGCCACGGAGAAGTCGACCGGCAAGCTCTACCTGTACAAGGGGACGGGTTCGGGTCTGTCGTCGCGTATGGAGATCGGTTCGGGCGGCTGGAACGGTATCTCGGGCTACGCGGGCGCCGACTTCAGTGGTGACGGTGTGGGCGACCTGGCTGCCGTCGAGTCCGACCCGGGCGAGACCGGCAAGCTCTATCTCTACAAGGGCACCGGCAGTGGCGGGCTGAACTCCCGCACCGAGGTCGGCAGCGGCGGCTGGTAACACGAGAACGCCGGGCGGGGCCGCCTGGCACAACGAGCCCGCGGCCCCGCCCTTCTCCGTGCCCGTCTCCCTTCACCCTCCCCCATTCGCCCTTCACCCTTCACCCTGAAAGGTTCGGTCGCCTTCCCATGACCGCGTTCACTCCCCGTCGCGTCGTCGTCGCACTCGCCGGCCTGCTCACCGTGCCGCTCCTGTCCACCACCGCCTCGGCGGCCTCGGTCAGCACCTGGGACAAGGTGGCCCACTGCGAGAGCCACGACGACTGGACCATCGTCAGCAACACGACCCCCGCCTACTACGGCGGCCTCCAGATCAACCTCGCCAACTGGCGGTACTACGGCGGCACCGCCTACGCGGCCTACCCCAACCAGGCGACCAAGAAAGAGCAGATCCTCATAGCCGAGAAGATCCTCGCGGACCAGGGCGCCGGGGCCTGGACGTGCAGTCCCGGCACCGGACTCGCCACCGACCACGCGGACCCGTACCCCGATCCGCCCACCGATCCGGGGATGACGAATCTGACGGCGGGTGACTTCAACGGTGACGGGAAGGCCGATCTGGTCGGGGTGGAGGTGTCGACGGGGAAGCTGTGGCTGTACCCGAACCCGAACATCGGTGCGGCGTCTTCGCGGGTGGAGATCGGTTCCGGTGGTTGGAACGGTATGGCGAACCTGGCCGCCGGTGATCTGGACCAGGACGGCAAGGACGACATCGTCGGCACGGAGAAGTCCAGCGGCAAGCTGTTCCTTTACAAGGGCACCGGCTCGGGCCTCGCATCTCGTACGGAGATCGGTTCGGGTGGCTGGAACGGCATGTCGAACATCTTCGTGGGCGACTTCAACGGTGATGGCATCGATGACGTCGGCGGCAACGAGATCGACACGGGCAAGCTCTACCTCTACAAGGGCAAGGGTGACGGGACGATTTCGGGTGCGAGTGGCCGGGTGGAGATCGGTTCCGGTGGCTGGAACGGTGTCGACAAGGTGGTCAGCCCGGGTGACATGAACAAGGACGGCAAGGACGACTTGGTCGCCACGGAGAAGTCGACCGGCAAGCTCTACCTGTACAAGGGGACGGGTTCGGGTCTGTCGTCGCGTACGGAGATCGGTTCCGGTGGCTGGAACGGTATCTCGGGCTACGCGGGCGCCGACTTCAGTGGTGACGGTGTCGGTGACCTGGCCGCCGTCGAGTCCGACCCGGGCGAGACCGGCAAGCTCTATCTCTACAAGGGCACCGGCAGCGGCGGGCTGAACTCCCGCACCGAGGTCGGCAGCGGCGGCTGGTAGGCCCCGCCGACCCGCCAATCCCAGCCCCCGGCCTTGGAGATCGGGTCGACCGGCAGACAGCGGGCCCCGCCGTGGTGCGTACCACGGCGGGGCCCGCGTGCGTCCGGTCCGGACCGACCCGCCTCAGCCCGTCCGCGACCACCGGCACAGCAGCCGGAACGCGGCGAACAGGGCCACCGGCCACACCACGGCGAACCCCCAGATGACGCCCGGCTCGGAGGTGACGGCCCCGGCCGTCATGAGGGCGACGGAGACCGCGAGCAGCAGCCCCACGACCCAGGGGCGGGGCGTGTAGGCCGCGATCCGGGACAGGTCGGGGCGCCGCCGCCGGCGCGTGCTGCCGAGCCTGCGGACCAGCCGCCGGTCCTGGCTCAGGGCGTGCTCTATCTCGTCCAGGATCCGCTGTTCGCGATCGGGGAGTCTGTTTGTCGACACTGTTGCTCCTACGGGGGACCGGGCTGCCTGCCGCCTCATGTGCCGGGTGCCCGGACGCCCCGCGCGCTAACCGGCGCGCACCGCCCGCAGTGCCTCCAGGAGCCCCGTCGCCGCGTCCGTGGGCGTACCCGTCGCGAACTCGTCGCGGATCTGCCGGGCGGCGACCCGTCCCGAGGTCAGGCACCATTCCCACCAGCGGTCCAGTTCGGCCGGGCCCGCCCGCTCCAGGCGTTCGGCGGGCACCAGGGCGGGCCAGCCGCAGGCGCGCGCCTGGGCGCTGACCTTCGCGCCCCCGGCGACCGGGTCCACGGCCAGCGCGGGCGTGCCGGCGCGCAGCGCGAGCACCATCCCGTGCAGCCGGTCGGTGACGACCAGATCCAGGCGCAGCAGTACCGACTCCAGCTGGGCGGGGGTCGCGCACAGCCGCCAGTCGTGGGTGTCGAGCCGGGTGTCCAGCTCCAGCCGCGCGCAGTCCTTGCCGTGCAGCCAGGAGGTGAGGTGCCCGGCGACCGTGTCGTGGCGGCGGGCCGGCCCGTACTCGTGCTGCCCGTGCGTGAGGATCACCCCGACCACGGGCCGCGCCGGGAGGGCGGGGGCGCCGGCCGCCAGGTCGAGGGACGGCCCGGTGCCCTGACCGTCCCGGGCCAGTACGTGGTGGAAGCCGGTCACCGCCGGGCTGCCGGGGTCGATCACGGAAGTGCCCACCGCGATCCGCAGGCAGCGCGCGAACCGGTGGTGCAGCTCCTCGACCTGCGGCCCGTGCAGTGGACCGCACACGAACACCAGCCAGCCGTACCGGTCGGGCGAGACCTCGTCCAGCTGCGGGGCGTCGGCCCGGAAACCGGGGCTCCAGGCGACGTCGTAGGGCAGCCCGGCCCGTTGCAGCACGTCCTCCACCCGGTGCAGGGCCAGCACGTCCCCGGCGGTCGCCTCCCCGTCCGGGAAGCTGAACCACCCGGCGAGCAGGGCGCGCGCGGCACGCGGTGGCGGGTACACAGCGCGCCCCGGGTGCCCGTCCGCCGGGACGCCATGCACCGCGTTCACCCGCCCGCACCGCGTTCACCCGCCCGGCCGAACACCGCTCGCGGCCCGGACCCGAGGCCCGGGGCGCGGCTACTCCTCCTGCTCCTCCTCGTCCCGCCCGAGGTTCAGCTCGACGTCCACCACCCCGTCGTCCCGGAACAGCTCGGACGCCAGCTCCCCGGCGTTCGCGGTGCCCTCCAGGCGCAGCAGGACGCGGGCCGCCGAGTCGGTGCGGCCGGGCAGCCGGTCGGCCTTGACCTCCAGGATGCGAAAGCCCCGCCGGGTGCACGCCTCCATCAGCCGGGGCAGCAGCGCCCGGCCGGTCAGATACGTCAGCCGGACCTCGACCGTGGCGGGCAGCGCGCCGCCGCGCACGAGCTTGTGCGAGAGCCGGGGATACCCGCGCACCACCAGGAAGTGCAGCACGGTGGTGGCCAGCGCCAGGATCGGCAGCCCGCCCCCGCAGGCCATGCCGACCGCGCAGGTCAGCCAGATGGTGGCGGCGGTGGTCAGCCCGCGTACCGCGTCCCGCCGTACGAAGATCAGGCCGCCGCCGATGAAGCCGATGCCGGAGACGATCTGGGCGGCCACCCGGGACGGGTCGAAGGACACGTGCTCCAGGCCGAG
This sequence comes from Streptomyces sp. NPDC047017, assembly GCF_040644175.1. Taxonomy (NCBI): domain Bacteria; kingdom Bacillati; phylum Actinomycetota; class Actinomycetes; order Kitasatosporales; family Streptomycetaceae; genus Streptomyces; species Streptomyces sp. NPDC047017. Next base: position 37,263 of record NZ_JBEYVW010000015.1, read on the forward strand.
CACATTGGCGAACCCGTGCTGGGACACCTCCATCATCAGCGCGCTGGCGACACCGACCAGGGTGTGGGTGCGCAGCCCGGCGCTCTTCTGGTGGGCCTCGCGCTCCCAGCCGATCAGGCTGGACAGCACCAGCGCGAGCCCCAGCTCGGCCAGCTGGCGCAGACCCTGCCCGTTGGCCACGTCCCACAGCGGAACCGCGAGCTGCGGCATGCGTCTCCCTTCGCCGGTGTCCCCTTTGGTCCCCGCCTTGGTCCCCGCCGCCATGGTGTGACCGAAGCGGTGCCGAGAGGGTACCCATTCCATGATCGCCCTCACGCGCCCGGGAAGGAGGCGGGCAGGTGCCGCGCATGGACCGCGAGGAGGCCCGGCGGCGGTTCACGGCCGCGCGGGTGGCGCGCCTGGCCACCGTGGACGCGGCCGGGCGCCCCCGGCTGGTGCCGGTGGTGTTCGCCGTCGGCGGCGCGGACCGGATCGTCACGGCGGTCGACCACAAGCCGAAGAGCACCACCCGGCTGCGGCGGCTGAGCGACATCGCCGTGCACCCGTCCGTGTGCCTGCTGGCGGACGCCTACGGCGAGGACTGGGCGGGGCTGTGGTGGGTCCGGGCCGACGGCACCGCCCGCGTCCTGCCGCCCGGTGACGCGGACGCCGTCGCGTGCCGGGACCGGCGGGAGGCGCTGGCGCTGCTGGGGGACAAGTACCCGCAGTACGCCGGGCGTCCGCCGCAGGGCCCGGTCGTGACGATCACCGTGCGCCGCTGGACGGGCTGGTGCGCGGCCCCGCCGCCCCCGGAACGACCCGACGCCCCCGATCGCGGACCGTAGCTGTCCGCAAGCCTCGCTGGCGTGCGGGCATGACGAAGACGACGGCCTCCGTGGCGGCCCGGCCCGTGCTCGGCGCCCGCGCCGTGAACCGCGCGACCCTCGCCCGCCGGCTCCTGCTGCGCCGCGCGCCGCTGTCCGCCCGGGCCGCCGTCGAACACCTTCTCGGCCTCCAGGCGCAGCACGTCCAGCCGCCCTACCTCGCCCTCGCCGCCCGGCTGGACGGGTTCACGCCCGGCGAGCTGTCCGGGCTCCTGGCCGACCGCGAGGTGGTCCGCATCGTCACCCTGCGCTCGACCCCGCACGCCCACACCGCCGACGACTGCCTCGCCCTGCGCCCCCTGGTCCAGCCCGCCCGCACCCGTGAACTGACCCAGTTCCGTACGGGGCTCGCCGGCGTCGACCTCGACCGGCTCGCCGCCCTCGCCCGCGACCTCGTCGAGAGCGCGCCACGCACCATGGGGCAACTGCGCGAGGCGCTGCGCGGCACCTGGCCGGACGCCGCCCCGCAGGCCCTCGGCGTCGCCGCCCGCTGCCTGCTCCCGCTGGTCCAGGTCACCCCGCGCGGGCTGTGGGGCCGCAGCGGGCAGGTGGCCTTCACCACCGCCGAACACTGGCTCGGCCGTACCGCCGGACCGGCGCCGGACCTCCGGGACACAGTCCTGCGCCACCTCGCCGCCTACGGGTCCGCCTCCGTCCAGGACATGCAGACCTGGGCGGGACTGACCCGGCTGCGCGCCGCCTTCGAACAGCTCCGCCCCGGCCTGCTCACCTTCCGGGACGAGAACGGCGTCGAGCTGTTCGACCGCCCCGACGCGCCCCGCCCCGGCCCGGACACCCCGGCCCCGCCCCGCTTCCTGCCCGAGTTCGACAACCTGCTGCTCTCCCACGCCGACCGCGCCCGCGTGGTGCCTGCCCACCTCAAGGGCCGCAACGCGCGGGGCAACCAGGCCCACCGCACCCTCCTCGCCGACGGCTTCCTGGCCGGCCTGTGGAAGCCGGACGGCGACACGCTCGTCGTCCGGCCCTTCGCCGAGCTGACCCGCGCCCAGCGCCAGGAGGTGGCCGACGAGGGCCTGCGCATGATGACCGTCCTGCACCCGGGGACGCCGTACACCGTCCGATTCGGCCCGATCACCGCCCGGTGACCCGCACCCGGTCCCGGCCGCAGGCCCGCCGTCCGGGCCGGTCCGGTCGCAGGCTCGCGACCCGGTCCCGGCTCCTGGTCCGCCACCTGGTCCCGGCCCCGGTCGCGGGCCCGCCGTCCGGGCCGGTCCGGTCGCAGGCTCGCGACCCGGTCCCGGCCCCTGGTCCGCCCCCCGGTCCCGGCCCCGGCCGCAGGCCCGTACTCCGGACCGGCCGCAGGCCCGCCCCCGGCCCCGGCCGCAGGCCCGCCCCCCCCGGTCCCGGCCGCAGGCCCGCCCCCCGGTCCCGGCCGCAGGCCCGCCCCCCGGGGCCGGCCACAAGCCGGCCCCGGACCCGCACGCTCCCCACGCGAAGCCCTGGCCAGAAACTCCGCAAGCGTCGGAAACCAGAGTCTGGCCCATGGAACTGCGGCAGCTCACCTACTTCGTCACCGTGGCCGAGGAGTTGCACTTCGGCCGGGCGGCGGACCGCCTGCACATCGTGCAGTCGGCCGTCAGCCAGCAGATCCAGCGGCTGGAACGGGACCTGGGCGCCGAGCTGTTCGACCGCTCGCCGCGCCGGGTGCGGCTGACGGCGGCGGGGGAGCGGCTGCTGCCCCAGGCGCGTACAGTGCTCGCGGCGGCGGAGCGGGCCCGGGCGGCCGTCGCCCCGCCGGCCGGGCTGCGCATCGGCACCAGCACCGGCCTCGGCGGCCATCTGGACCGGGTGCTCGCCGCGTTCGCCGAACGCGCCCCCGACGTGCCGGTCGAACTGGCCTCGCTGCCGGTCGCCGACCGGCCGGCCCGGGTCGCGGGCGGCGAGCTGGACGCGGCGTTCGTCCGCGCCGCCGACCCCGTGCCCGGCCTGCGGGTGGTGCCCCTGTGGCAGGACCCGCTGGTGGCCGCCCTGCCCGCGAGCCACCCGCTGGCCGCCCGGGCGGAGCTGGACCTCGCCGAGCTGGCCGGCCTGCCGCTCACCCTCACCTCGCGCCGGGACAACCCGGCCCTGGTCGACCTCGTCATCGGCGCCTGCCACGCGGCCGGGTTCGAGCCGCCGCCCGGACCGGCCGGCGGCTCGCTCCAGGACACCCTGGCCACCATCGGCACCCGCCCGCTGTGGACCGTCGTGTACGCCTCCCACGCCGGACTGCTGCACAGCCCCCGGGTGGCCTTCGTGCCCTTCCGCGCGCCGGGCCTGGCGCTGCCCACCGGGCTTGCCGTCCGCGCCGCCGGCCCCTCCCCGCACGTGGACACCCTGCTGGTGGCCTGCGGCGATCACCGGAACTGATCGCTGCGGCCGCGGACTGCCCCTTGGCCGCGGGCCCCGGACGCGGTGGACTGGACCCACCGCACAGCGAGCGGCCACAGCCGCCGGAACCGAGGGAGTCAGCCATGCCGATCGTCACCGTCCAGCAGGGCCCGCGCGACATCGAACAAGCGCGACCTGGTCAAGCGCGTCACCGACGCCTTCGTCGACGCGTACCACATCCCGGCCGAGACCGTGCAGGTGTGGATCCACGAGGTCCCCGCGGACAGCTGGGGCGTGGCCGGGAAGCTCACCGCGGAACAAGTAGCGCTCACCGCGGACGCGTAGCGGGCGCCGCGCGGCGCGGGGGACCGCGCGGACGCGAAGGCCGCGTGGAGAGGGGGCGTTGCGGGCCGCTCGTGGTGGCCCGCAACGCCCCCTGGCGTGCACCCGGGGGGTTCCGCCCCCGGGAGTCCTAGGAGCCGAGCTGCGCGTCGACGAGGCGGGAGAACGTGGCCAGCCGGGTGTAGACCCCCGGATAACCCGCCTCGGCGCAGCCGTTGCCCCAGGAAGTGATCCCTGCCAGGACGCCCCCGACTAGCAGGGGACCGCCGCTGTCGCCCTGGCAGGTGTCTGTGCCGCCGGAGGTGTATCCGGCGCAAACCATGTCGCTCGCGACGAAGTCGGAGCCATACGCGTCCGCGCACCCGCTGTCGGGCACGACCGGCACGGTCGCGGTCCGCAACTGGCGCGAGGGACCGCCGCTTTCCGAGGTGGTGCCCCAGCCCAGGACACGGGCGGTGGTGCCGGCCGCGTACACGCCGGTGCGGCCGGCGCGGACGTACTGCGCGGCGGTGTACGGCATCGGGGCCGCCAGGGTCAGCACGGCCACGTCCGAGCCGTCGGCCGTGTTCGTGTAGTGCGGGTCGACCCAGATGCCGCTGACCCTGCCCACCGTGCCGTCGGAGCCGTCGAGATAGGTGCGCCCGCCCACCACGCGCAGGCCGGCCGCGCTCTCCCCGGCCACGCAGTGCGCCGCGGTGACCACCTTGCGGGCCGCGACCAGGGTGCCGCCGCAGAACTGGTTGCCGGACGCGTCCGTGAGCTGCATGACGAACGGGTAGGCGGACGCCGTGGTCGTCGTGCCGCCGACCACGGACTGGGGGAGGCCGGTCACGGGACGGGCGGCAGCGACGGCGGAGGGGGCGGTGAGGAGCGTGGCCGCGGCGGCGGCACCGGCCGCGAGTGCGGCGGTGGTCCGTCCGGCACGCGTCCCTCTGACGCGGGTGAGGCCGAACATGCGTCTCCTCGTGGTGCTGGCCGGCGGGGTCGCACGGGCGGTGGGGCTGAGCACGGCGGATCCTGGGATCCGGTGCTCGGACTCCCGCGTGCCCGGGCGAGCGGCACGTCCCTCACGCTAGGGGCCTGCCCGGCCGCCTCCAATGAGGGAACCCCCTAACGGAGCCGGTCAGGGAAAACCCTCGATCGTCACCCGGTCGTCACCCGGACGTCGTCATACGGACGTCGCCGGGCGGCCCGCACTGGATCCACGCGGCCAGTCAACCCGCGCCCCGCTCACTTCGCGCGCCGGGCTGCCGCCAATCGGACGATGTCCACCCGCGAACGGATCCCCAGCTTGCGGTAGACCCGGGTCAGCGTCGCCTCCACCGTCTTCACGCTGATGAACAGCCGTGCGGCGATCTCCCGGTTGGTCGAACCCTCCATGACCAGCGCCGCCACCTGGCGTTCCATCGAGGCCAGTTGGTCCAGCGCCGCGGGGACCACCTCCGGCTGCGCCGGACGGGCGACGGCGGCGGCCTCCACCCGGCGCAGCCACGGCAGCGCCCGGCAGCGCCGGAACAGGCGCGCCGCCTCCTCGTACACCGTCGGGGCCGGCCGGGCGGTCCCCCCGGTCCGGGGGAAGCCGTAGGCCGGCGGCAGGGCGCGCAGCCGGGCCAGCGCGAACGCGGCCCGCGCCTCCTCCAGGCCGTTGCCCAGCTTCGCCAGCCGGTCCTGCGCGGAGGTCAGCCGGGCCACGGCGCTGTCCTGGTCGCCGTGGGCCGCCCGCACCAGCGCCTCGGACCGGTCCAGGACGGCCAGCACGCTCTCCCGGCCGAGGCGCAGCGCGTGCGCGCGGGCCGCGTCGATGACCTGCTGCGCCTCGCCCGGCTCCCCGACCAACACCAGCGCCTCGGCCAGGTCGCCGTGCCAGCGGCCCCGCGCCGGGTCGGTGATGCCGAGCCCCACCTCCAGCTCCCGCACCCGGCGCAGCGCGGCGACGGCGGCCGGGGCGTCCCCGGCGACCAGTTGGGCGTATCCGAGGGCGGCCAGCGCCCGGGAGAGGTACATCTGGTCGCCGTCCTCCTCGGCGAGCCCGACCGCCTCCCGGGCCAGCTCCAGCGCCCGCTCGGTGTCCCCGCCGGACGCCTCGGCGAAGCAGGCCAGCATCGCCGAGGCGCCCTCGCCGATACCGGCGTCCCGGGCCAGCCGCAGGCTCTCCCGGGCCAGTTCGAGGGCCCGGCCGCAGTGCCCGGCGCGCAGTTCGGTCTCGGCGAGCAGCCGCAGGAAGTGCACCTCGCTCTCGGCCATGCCGCGCCGCCGCACCTCGCGCAGCAGCCCGGTGATGGTGGCCCGCGCCTCGGTGAGCCGGTCGCTCATCAGCAGGAAGCGGTAACGGGCCGAGCCGACGCCGTTGTGGTGGCAGGCCACGTACGGGTCCTGCGGCTCGGTCAGGGCGCGTCTGATGGTGGCGGGCGCGTCCGGATGGCCCATCAGGGTCTCGGTGGACGCCTGGAAGGCGAGCGCCATCAGCTCGGTGCGGCGGTCGTGGCCGCGCGCGGCCAGCTCGGCGGCGTGCGCGGCCTCCTGGCGGGCCTCGTCGAAGTCGCCCTCCACGACCATGCCGCGCCAGGCCAGCTGGTAGTGGACCAGGGCGAGCAGCCCCGGATCGTCACCGGCGTCGGCGAGGGCCTGCGGGAAGACGGCGTCCACGTCGCCGAGGGCCTGCCCGGCGGCCTCGATCACCACCATCCACGCCCGCACCCGTTCGGCGGGCACGGTGGCCCGGGTCAGCACCTCGCGGGCGATGTCCCGGGCGAGGTCCACCTCACCGGCCGTGATGGCGTCCTCGGCGGCCTGCAACCGCCGTTCCTCCGGGCCCGGTTCGCCGTCGGCCGGGGTGTGCCGGGCGGCGAGCAGGCCGAGTGAGGCGGCCACCGAGGGCGCGCCGCGGTCCCGGGCCAGCGCGGCGGCCCCGGCGAGCCGGGCGGCCACCTCCGGGTCGGTGCCGGTGGTGGCCAGCGCCAGGTGCCGGGCGCGCTCTATCGGGTCGGAGGCCGCCGTGGACAGCGCGGCGTGCGCGGCGCGCCGCTCCTGCGCGGGCGCCTCCGCGTACAGCGCGGCGGAGATCAGCGGATGCGCGAACCGTACGGCCGGGCCCTCCGGTTCGGTGGCCAGCAGGCCGAGTCCGGCGGCCTGCGCGCACTCCGCCTCGGCGTTCTCCCGGCCCGCCGCGCGCAGCAGGGCGAGGGTGGGGCGGGCTCCGGCGCTGGCCACCAGGAGGGTGCGGCGGGCCCCGTCGGACAGCATCTCCAGCCGGCTGAGCACCAGCGCCCGCAGCGAGGTCGGCACCGGCAGCGGTTCGCCCGGCCGGGGCGGGGCGGGGGTGCCGGCCAGGGCCCGGCCCAGTTCCAGGGCGAACAGCGGGTTGCCGCCGCTGGTGCGGTGGATCTCGCGGACCGTGGAGCGGGGCAGCCCGGTGTAGCCGCGGTGGTCGAGCAGCGCGGAGACCTGGGCGCGGGTGAGGGGGCCGAGCGGCACCGAGAGGGTGTCGGGCGGGCAGGCGCGCAGCTGGCGGTCGTACTCCTCGTCCTCGGTGCGCACCGCGCACAGCATCCGCACCGGGGTGCCGCCCAGCCGGCGGGCGGCGAAGCCGAGCAGTTCCGCGCTGGCCGCGTCCAGCCACTGGAGGTCGTCGGCGACGATCAGGACGGGGCCCTCGGCGGCCAGCGCGCGCAGCGCGGACAGTACGGCCAGGCGCAGGGCGAGGCCGTCGCGCTGGAGGGTGGACTCGCCGCGTCCGGTGAGCGCGGACTCCAGCGCGGTGCGCTGGGCGGCGGGCAGGGCGCCGGCCACGTCGTCCAGGACCAGGCCGAAGAGGTCGGCCAGGGCGAGGAACGGCAGGTGCGATTCGGACTCGGTCGCCGAGCAGCGCAACACGGTACGGGCCGCCGGGGCGTATTCCTCGGCCAATGCCCGCAGTACCGTCGACTTTCCTATTCCGGCCGGGCCGTGCAGCAGCACACTGCCGCCCCGGGCGAGCTGCTCACGCGCCGCAGCGGACGGCTCCTCCTGCCCGATGACCAGCTCGGAGCGGCAGCCCGCAGGGCCCTTGAAGTCCCGTCGCACGGTCACCGCTCCCCTCGTGTGTCGTGTCCGGGCCAAATTCTAGGCAACGTGCCCTGGAATTTCGGACCGCTGGGGTGGTGAGGGAAATAACAGCGCCGGAGCATCGGTGAATTCAAAGCCCCGTCGATTGAATACAGACCCCACACGGACAGCCCTTCGAAGGTACCCCGACGACCCGGCGGACGGTACCCACCGCCCACCATGCGGCCACCGGCCGTGAGCCCGCCCCGCCCGTTACGGCAGCACCCCCGCCCGCCGTGCCGCCGTCACCGCCTCGCCGCGGGTGTGGGCGCCCAGTCTGCACATGGCGGAGCGGAGGTAGCTCTTCACCGTCTCGGGGGCCAGACCCAGCCGGGCGGCGGCGGTCGCGTTGGTGGCGCCCGCGGCGACGCAGGCGAGCACGTCCACCTCCCGGGGAGCGAGGCCCACCTCCCGGGCGGGGGCGGCCGCCGCGGTCAGCAGGCCGCAGGCGTCCAGGAGTTCCGCGCGCAGGGCGGGATCGGAGATCCGCGGCGCCAGGGCGCGCAGCGCCGCGTGCGCCTCGCGGACCTGCTCCCAGGCCGCGCCCGGCACCGATTGCCCGGCCACCGGCTCCGGCCGGGCGGCCGCCAGCAGGTCCCGCGCCTCCTCCCGCACCACCAGCGCCTGCTCCACGTCCCGCGCCGCCGCCACCGCCGCGCTCAGCGTGCGCTCCCCGAGCGGCTGGGCCGTGCGCAGCGCCCCGTACAGCACGCCGCGCACCCGGCGCCGTACCACCACCGGCACCGCGAGCACCGAACGCAGCCCCTCCGTCGCCACCGCCGTGTCGTACTCGTGGCTGATCCGCCGGGACAGCGAGTAGTCCGTCACCGCGCAGGGCCGGGCGAGCGCCACCGCCTTGCCGCCCAGCCCGTTGCCGGAGGTCACCGCCAGCGCGCTGAGCGCGAGCGTCGCCGTACCGGTCAGCTCGCTGATCCGCACCCGCGGCCGGCCCGGCTCGACCAGCCCGCCGAAGGCGACCGGCAGACCCGTCGCCCGGCGCAGCCGTACCAGCGCACCCCGGATCTCCACCGCCCCGTACGCCTCCGCCGTCACCCGCTCACCCCTTCGCCGCCGACCCGCGCCCACCACACCCCCGTTCGGGGGTAGTGAGACCTGCATCACGGATTACACGATTGAGCCGAGCCGTACCGCAAGGGTCCGGATGCCGGACCGCACCTGGAGGACAGATGACGACGGCGACGGAGACCTTCCGCGCGGCGCGGGACTTCCTGCTGGAACACCGTGACGACTACGCCACGGCGTACGCCGGCTTCGAGTGGCCCCGCCCCGAGCACTTCAACTGGGCACTGGACTGGTTCGACGCCGTCGCCGAGGGCAACGACCGCACCGCCCTGCACATCGTCGAGGAGGACGGCACCGAGGTCCGCCTGTCCTTCGCCGAGCTGTCCGAGCGCTCCGACCGCGCCGCGAACTGGCTGCGCGACCGCGGGGTCGCCGCCGAGGACCGGGTCCTCGTCGTGCTCGGCAACCAGGCCGAGCTGTGGGAGACCGCGCTCGCCGCGATGAAACTGCGCGCCGTCGTCATCCCCGCCACCCCGCTCCTCGGCCCCGCCGACCTGCGCGACCGCGTGCGCCGCGGCCGGGTCAAGCACGTGATCGCGCGCGCCGAGGACACCGCCAAGTTCGAGGAGGTGCCCGGCGCCTACACCCGGATCGCGGTCGGCGGCCTGCCCGTCGAGGGCTGGGAGCCGTACGAGGACGTGTACGCCGCCCCCGCCGGGTTCCTCCCCGACGGCCCCACCCTCGCCGACGACCCGCTGATGCTCTACTTCACCTCGGGCACCACCGCCCACCCCAAGCTGGTCGAGCACACCCACACCTCGTACCCCATCGGGCACCTGGCCACCATGTACTGGATCGGCCTCAAGCCCGGCGACGTGCACCTGAACATCTCCTCGCCCGGCTGGGCCAAGCACGCCTGGTCCAACCTGTTCGCCCCGTGGAACGCCGAGGCGACCGTCTTCGTCCACAACTACACCCGCTTCGACCCGGCCCGGCTGATGGCCGAGATGGACCGCGCCGGCGTCACCACCTTCTGCGCCCCGCCGACCGTGTGGCGGATGCTCATCCAGGCCGACCTGACCCGGCTGGACACCCCGCCCCGCGAGGTCGCCGCCGCGGGCGAACCGCTCAACCCGGAGGTCGTCGAACAGGTCCGGCGGGCCTGGGGGGTGACCGTCCGGGACGGGTTCGGGCAGACCGAGACGGCCGTGCAGGTCTCCAACAGCCCCGGCCAGGTGCTGAAGACCGGCTCCATGGGCCGGCCCAGCCCCGGCTACCGCGTCGAACTCCTCGACCCGGTCTCCGGCGCGCCCGGCGCCGCCGAGGGCGAGATCGCGCTCGACCTGTCCGCGCGCCCGGTCGGCCTGATGACCGGCTACCACGGCGACGCCGACCGCACGGCCGAGGCGATGGCCGGCGGCTACTACCGCACGGGTGACGTCGGCCGCCGGGACGAAGAGGGATATATCTTCTATATCGGGCGGGCGGACGATGTCTTCAAGGCATCCGACTACAAGATCAGCCCCTTCGAGCTGGAGAGCGCGCTGCTGGAGCACGAGGCGGTGGCCGAGGCGGCCGTCGTGCCCGCGCCGGACGCGCTGCGCCTGGCCGTCCCGAAGGCGTACGTCGTGCTCGCCGCGGGCTGGCAGCCCGGCCCCGACACCGCCAAGGTGCTTTTCGAGCACTCCCGCCAGGTCCTCGCCCCCTACAAGAGGATCCGCCGACTGGAGTTCGGCGAGCTGCCCAAGACCGTCTCCGGCAAGATCCGCCGGATCGAGCTGCGCGAGGCCACGGCCGGCGGCTCGGACGCCGAGTACCGCGAGGAGGACTTCCGGTGACCGCCGAAGCGTCGTACACCCACGGCACCAGCGCCACCGCCCTGCTCGGCGACACCATCGGCGCCGACCTGGACCGGGCCGTCGCCGCCTGGCCCGGCCGCGAGGCGCTCGTCGACGTCCCCTCCGGCCGGCGCTGGACGTACGCCGAGTTCGCCGCGGACACCGACCGGCTGGCCCGCGCCCTGCTCGCGTCCGGGGTGGCCAAGGGCGACCGGGTCGGCATCTGGGCCGTCAACTGCGCCGAGTGGATGCTGGTCCAGTACGCCACCGCCCGGATCGGCGCGATCATGGTCAACATCAACCCGGCGTACCGCACCCACGAGGTGGAGTACGTCCTCAAGCAGGCGGGCGTCCGCCTGCTCTTCGCCTCGGTGCGGCACAAGTCCAGCGACTACCGGGCGATGGTCGGCGAAGTGCGCGGCAACTGCCCGCAGTTGCGGGAGACCGTCTACTTCGGGGACGCGTCCTGGGACGCGCTGCTCGCCCGCGGCACGGACGACCGGACGGACGACCGGGCGGGCGGCCTGGCCGAGGAGCTGCGAGCGCGCGCCGCCGCCCTGTCCTGCGACGACCCCATCAACATCCAGTACACCTCGGGCACCACCGGCTTTCCCAAGGGAGCCGTCCTCTCCCATCACAACATCCTCAACAACGGTTACTTCGTCGGGGAGTCGGTCGCCTACACCGAGCAGGACCGCATCTGCGTCCCGGTACCCTTCTACCACTGCTTCGGCATGGTGATGGGCAACCTCGCGGCCACCTCGCACGGCGCCTGCGTGGTCATCCCGGCGCCCTCCTTCGACCCGGCGGCCACCCTGGACGCCGTCCAGCGGGAGCGCTGCACCTCCCTGTACGGCGTCCCCACCATGTTCATCGCCGAGCTGAACCTGCCCGGCTTCACGGCGTACGACCTGTCCACCCTGCGCACCGGCATCATGGCCGGCTCGCCCTGCCCGGTGGAGGTGATGAAACGGGTGGTCGCCGAGATGCACATGGAGCAGGTCTCCATCTGCTACGGCATGACCGAGACCTCCCCCGTGTCGCTGCAGACCAGGACGGACGACGACCTCGAACACCGCACCGGCACGGTCGGCCGGGTGCTGCCGCACATCGAGGTGAAGGTCGTCGACCCGGCCACCGGCGTCACCCGGCCCCGCGGTGAGGCGGGCGAGCTGTGCACCCGCGGCTACAGCGTGATGCTCGGCTACTGGGAGGAGCCCGAGAAGACCGCCGAGGCCGTCGACGCGGGCCGCTGGATGCACACCGGGGACCTCGCGGTGATGCGCGAGGACGGCTATGTGGAGATCGTCGGCCGCATCAAGGACATGATCATCCGGGGCGGCGAGAACATCTACCCGCGCGAGATCGAGGAGTTCCTCCACGGCCACCCCGGGATCCGTGACGTCCAGGTCGTCGGGACGCCGCACGAGACGTACGGCGAGGAGGTCCTCGCCTGCGTCGTCCCGCTCGACGCGGCCGACCCGCCCGCACTGGAGGAGATCCGCGCCTTCTGCGCGGGACGGCTGGCCCACTACAAGATCCCCACCCGGCTCGCCGTCCTCGACTCCTTCCCGATGACGGTGTCCGGCAAGGTCCGCAAGATCGAACTGCGCCGCCGGTACGGCGCGGCCGACGCCGTCACCGCGGCGCCGCCGGAGAACTAGCGTCCCCGGAGGCTCAGGACCCCTCCGGCCCGGCACCGCCGGCATCCTCTGCTTCCCCTGCTTCCTCCGCTTCCCCCGCACCCGCCCGTGACCCCGTCCGGGCGGGTGCTCGTGCTGCCCACTCTTGACGGCCTTGACGCACCGCCTTACATTGCTTCCAGATCGTAGAAATTACTTTCCGCTATACGGAAGTACGGAGAAGCTCACCGCGGGGCGCGACGGGAGTGACCATCCGGCAGCCGAGACAGCAGAAGACAGCCGAAGCAGGAGTACTCGATGGCTCGTATGACCGCTGCCCGCGCGGCAGTTGAGATCCTCAAGCGCGAGGGCGTCACCGACGCGTTCGGTGTGCCGGGCGCGGCGATCAACCCCTTCTACGCGGCGCTCAAGGCTGCCGGCGGCATCGGCCACACCCTCGCCCGCCATGTCGAGGGCGCCTCGCACATGGCCGAGGGCTACACGCGTACGCGCGCCGGCAACATCGGCGTCTGCATCGGTACCTCCGGCCCGGCCGGCACCGACATGATCACCGGCCTGTACTCGGCCATCGGTGACTCCATCCCGATCCTGTGCATCACGGGCCAGGCCCCGACCGCCGTGATCCACAAGGAGGACTTCCAGGCCGTCGACATCGCCTCCATCGCCAAGCCGGTGACCAAGATGGCGGTCACCGTCCTGGAGGCCGCGCAGGTCCCCGGCGTCTTCCAGCAGGCGTTCCACCTGATGCGCTCCGGCCGTCCCGGCCCGGTCCTGATCGACCTGCCGATCGACGTGCAGCTGACGGAGATCGAGTTCGACCCCGAGACGTACGAGCCGCTCCCGGTCTACAAGCCGGCCGCGACCCGCGCCCAGGTCGAGAAGGCGCTGTCCCTGCTGACCGCCTCCGAGCGGCCGCTGATCGTCGCGGGCGGCGGTGTCATCAACGCCGACGCCTCCGAGCTGCTCGTCGAGTTCGCCGAGCTGACCGGCGTCCCGGTGGTGCCGACCCTGATGGGCTGGGGCATCCTGCCCGACGACCACGACCTGAACGCCGGCATGGTCGGCCTGCAGACCTCGCACCGCTACGGCAACGCGACCTTCCTGGAGTCCGACTTCGTCCTCGGCATCGGCAACCGCTGGGCCAACCGCCACACCGGCAAGCTGGACGTCTACACGGCCGGCCGCAAGTTCGTGCACGTGGACGTCGAGCCCACCCAGATCGGCAAGATCTTCGCGCCCGACTACGGCATCGCCTCCGACGCCAAGGCCGCGCTGGAGCTGTTCGTCGAGGTGGCCAGGGAGCTGAAGGCGGCCGGCGAGCTGCCCGACCGCTCCGAGTGGGCCGCCGCCGCGCAGGAGCGCAAGGCCAAGCTCCAGCGGCGTACCCACTTCGACAACATCCCGATCAAGCCGCAGCGCGTCTACGAGGAGATGAACAAGGCGTTCGGGCCCGAGACCCGGTACGTCTCCACCATCGGCCTCTCGCAGATCGCCGGCGCCCAGATGCTGCACGTCTACCGGCCGCGGCACTGGATCAACTGCGGCCAGGCCGGCCCGCTCGGCTGGACCATCCCGGCCGCCCTCGGTGTCGCCAAGGCCGACCCGGACTCCCCGGTCGTCGCCCTCTCCGGCGACTACGACTTCCAGTTCATGCTGGAGGAGCTGGCCGTCGGCGCGCAGCACAAGATCCCCTACGTGCACGTCCTCGTCAACAACTCCTACCTGGGCCTGATCCGCCAGGCGCAGCGCGGGTTCGACATGGACTTCCAGGTGAAGCTGGAGTTCGAGAACATCAACTCGCCCGAGCTGGGCGTCTACGGCGTCGACCACGTCAAGGTCGCCGAGGGCCTGGGCTGCAAGGCGATCCGGGTGACCGACCCCAGCGAGCTGGGCGCCGCCCTGGAGCAGGCCAAGAAGCTCGCCGCCGAGTACCAGGTCCCGGTCGTCGTCGAGGCGATCCTGGAGCGCGTCACCAACATCTCCATGTCCGGCACGAACGACATCGGCAACGTCGTCGAGTTCGAGGAACTCGCCACCGAGCCGGGCCACGCGCCGACCGCGGTCAAGACCCTGAAGGTCTGACCCACCCGCACCGCGGAGAGCAGGGGCGGCCACCCGAGAGGGGGGCCGCCCCTTCGCGCTGTCCCGCGTCGGCGGGGGCTGGTCCCGTACCGGCGGACGCCAGGCGCCCCAGGCCCCTTCAGGCGTCCTCGTCGTCCGACAGGCCCGGCCAGTCCTCCGGGCCGCCGCCCTGCCAGTCGATGAGGTCGCTCTCCTCCACCTCGATGCGGTCCAGGTCGGCGAGCCGGAGGATCTCGATCACGTCGTCCAGGTGGGAGGCGAGTCCCAGGGTCACGTCGCCCTCGGTGACCCGCCGGGAGCCGTCCAGGGCCGGCGGATGCACCACGATGTGCGGATGCTGCGTGGGGTGGTCCATGCCCCAAGACTCCTGCGCGGACAGCAGGAGCGCACCCCGGGAGAAACCTCCTGGCACGGACAGGCGCGGCGCGGGGCAGCTTGGGACAGCACAAGACAGCACAAGACAACGCAAGGCGGCGCAAGGCAGCGCAAGACAACGCAAGGCAGCGCCGGATGCGGGACCGTCCGCATCCGGCGCTGCCCGGCCGGTGAGGTGTTCGGTTGTCTGAGGCCGTCCGACGGCGCGAGACTGGGCGCGACAGGACGTTCGCGCCGCCGGACGGAGTCTGGGGGCCCCGCGGGAAGCGGGGTGTGGTGCACGGGTGCACCGGGTGGGACCGCGGCGGGTGCGACGGAGCCGGAGCGCCTTCCCTCTGGTCGAGAAGACGGTCCCGGGACCTTCACCACCGCACTGGCTCGCACGCCGCCGCGGTCCTCGCCCTGTCCGCGCGGCCGTCGGGTGACCACCCCTCATCCGGGTCGCCCGACGCCCGCGCGGGGCGTACGCGTCCGGGTCCTGACCTCCCCGTCAGGACACCGGACGCGGCTCGCGGCTCAGTCCTCGCGCAGGGCGCGGACCGCCGCCTCCACACGCTTGCCGTACTCGGGGTCGGCGGCGTGGAAGTGTGCGAGGTTCTTCTCGACGACGTCGTTGCGGGAGACCTGCGAGAGACCGCCGGCGATGGTGGCGACCAGCCGCTCCTTCTCCGCCTCCGACATGAGGCGGTACAGCTCGCCCGCCTGGAAGAAGTGGTCGTCCTTGGTGTGCAGCGGGGCCTCGTGGGTGCCGGTGTGCCCGGAGACGGCCAGCGGGGCCGCGAGCGGGCGGCCGGTCTCGACCGGGCCGTCGTAGGAGTTCGGCTCGTAGTTCTTGGCGTGGCGGCCCTGGGCGTTGGACGCCATGAGACCGTCGCGGCCGTAGTTGGCGGCACCGCCGGGCACGGCCTTCGGGGCGTTCACCGCGAGCGCGGTGTGGTTGACGCCCAGGCGGTAGCGGTGGGCGTCCGCGTAGGCGAACAGGCGGCCCTGGAGCATCTTGTCCGGCGAGGGACCGATGCCCGGCACGAAGTTGTTCGGGGAGAACGCGGCCTGCTCGACCTCGGCGAACACGTTGTCCGGGTTGCGGTCCAGCACCATGCGGCCCACGCGCTGCAGCGGGTAGTCCTTGTGCGGCCACACCTTGGTCAGGTCGAACGGGTTGAAGCGGTAGTCCGCCGCCTGGGCCGCCGACATGATCTGGACGTACAGCGTCCAGGACGGGTGCACCCCGCGCTCGATCGCCTGGAGCAGGTCGGTCTGGTGGGAGTTCGCGTCGCCGCCGGCCAGCGCGGCGGCCTCCTCGCCGGTCAGGCAGCGGATGCCCTGGTCCGTCTTGAAGTGGTACTTGACGAAGAAGCCCTCGCCCTTGGCGTTCGTCCACTGGTAGGTGTGGGAGCCGAAGCCGTCCATGTGGCGGTACGACGCCGGGATGCCGCGGTCACCCATCAGCCAGGTCACCTGGTGCGTGGCCTCGGGGGAGTGGGCCCAGAAGTCCCAGACGTTGTCCGGCTCCTGGCGCCCGGTGAACGGGTCGCGCTTCTGCGAGTGGATGAAGTCGGGGAACTTGACCGGGTCCTTGATGAAGAACACCGGGGTGTTGTTGCCGACGAGGTCGTAGTTGCCCTCCTCGGTGTAGAACTTCACCGCGAAGCCGCGCGGGTCGCGCACCGCGTCCGCGCCGCCGAGGGAGTCCGCCACCGTGGAGAAGCGGATGAACAGCTCGGTGCGCTTGCCGATCTCGCTCAGGAAGTCGGCGTGGGTGAAGCCGGTGACGTCGTCGGTCACCTCGAAGTGGCCGTAGGCGCCGGAACCACGGGCGTGCACCACGCGCTCCGGGATGCGCTCGCGGTTGAAGCGCGCCAGCTTCTCCAGGAGGTGCTGGTCCTGGAGGAGGAGCGGGCCGCCGATGCCGGCGGAGGCGGAGTTCTGGTTGTCGGCGACCGGGGCGCCGGACTCTGTCGTGAGCACGCGCTGCGACATCGTGGACCTTCCATGCGGGGGCAGCGGAAACTTGTTTCCGCTTTGTGGAGCCTAGGTTTGGGCGACCAGGGCGTCAACAGTTTGTTGAATTCCCGGTCGGGGCTGCCGCCGGAGACGGGCCCGGGCGGACGACCGGAGGGGTGGACCGGGTGGACGCCGCCGCCTGGGCGCGACAGGACAGGTGTCGGCGGCGGCGCCCCCCGGGGCTGTGTGACCGGCCGGCCAGGTCAGACCTGGGCGCCGGACAGGCGCTCCACGGCCCGCAGCAGGGCCGAGTGGTCCAGGCCGCCGTCGCCCTGGGCGCGCAGCGAGGCGACCAGCTGGGCGACCACGGCACCGACCGGGAGGGCCGCACCCACGTTGCGGGCGGCGTCGGTGACGATGCCCATGTCCTTGTGGTGCAGGTCGATGCGGAAGCCCGGCTTGAAGTCCCGGTTGAGGAAGTTGTCCTTCTTGCGGGTCAGCACGGTGGAGCCGGCCAGACCGCCGTTGAGGACGTCCAGGGCGGCCTGGAGGTTCACACCGGACTTCTCCAGGAAGACCACGGCCTCGGCGCACGCCTGGATGTTCACGGCGACGATCAGCTGGTTGGCGGCCTTCACGGTCTGGCCCGAGCCGTGCGGACCGCACAGCACGATGGTCTTGCCCAGCGCGTCGAAGAGCGGCTTGGCCTGGTCGAAGTCGGCCTGCTCGCCGCCGACCATGATGGACAGGACGGCCTCGATCGCGCCGGCCTCGCCGCCGGAGACGGGAGCGTCCAGGACGCGCACGCCCTTGGGCTCGGCGGCCTTGGCCAGGTCGACCGAGGTCTGCGGGGTGATCGAGGACATGTCGATGAGGAGCGCGCCGGACTTCGCGTTCTCCAGGATGCCGTCCGGGCCGTAGGCGATCGCCTCGACCTGCGGGGAGGCGGGCACCATCGTGATGATCACGTCGGCGTCCTTGACGGCCTCGGCGATCGAGCCGGCCACGGTGCCGCCGGCGGCGGCCAGGCGGTCCAGCTTCTCCTGCTCCAGCGTGAAGCCGGTGACCTGGTAACCCGCCTTGATCAGGTTCTCGGACATGGGGGAGCCCATGATGCCGAGGCCGATCCACGCGATCGCCGGGCGGGCGGACTGGGAGGAAGCTGCGGGGTTGCTCATGACAGGGGTGCCTCTCTGCAAAAAACTGTGCTGTGTCGGAAGGTCAGCGGGCCGCGCGGGCCCCGGCCGGGAGCCAGTCGAAGGACTCGGCGCTCGGCCGGTCGCCGGGCTTGTACTCCAGGCCGACCCAGCCGTCGTAACCGGCCTTCTTCAGCTGGTCGAGCAGCTCCTCCAGGGGGAGGGAGCCGGTGCCGGGGGCGCCGCGCCCGGGGTTGTCGGCGATCTGCACATGGCCGGTCTTCGCGGCGTACCGCTCGATCACCGAGGGCAGGTCCTCGCCGTTCATCGACAGGTGGTACAGGTCCATCAGGAACTTGGCGTTGCCGAGGCCGGTGGCCGCGTTCACCTTGTCCACGACCTCGATCGCGGCGGGCGCGCTGACCAGCGGGCACAGCGGCGACTCGGGCTTGTTCAGCGCCTCGATCAGGACCGTGCCGCCGACGGCGCCGACGGCCCGGGCCGCCAGGACCAGGTTCTCCAGGGCGAGCGCGTCCTGCTCGGCCGGGTCCACGCCCTCGACGCGGTTGCCGTAGAGCGCGTTGAACGTCGTGCAGCCGAGCGACCGGCCGAATTCGATGGCCACGTCGATGTTGGCGCGGAACCTCTCCGACTCCGCGCCCGGGACCGACAGCGCGCCGCGGTCGGGGCCCGGGAGCTGCCCGGCGTAGAAGTTCAGCCCGGTGAGCTGGACTCCCGCGTCCTCGATCGCCTGCTTGAGGGCGTCAAGCTCGGACTGCTCGGGGGTGGGGGCGTCGACCCAGGGCCACCACAGCTCGACCGCGGTGAAGCCGGCCGCGGCGGCGGCCGCGGGACGCTCCAGGAGCGGGAGTTCCGTGAAGAGGATCGACAGGTTGACGTTGAAGCGCTGGTCTGCGAATCCCATCAGGGTCGCGCTCCCTTCCGTGTGTGCAATTCCGTATTACGGAAGTTCATTTCTGCTTACTGGAAGATTGCCGTCGTGTGTCGGAGCTTGTCAAGAGGGGCCGGCCGGCCGGCGGGCTTCCGGCCGTCCGAGGCCGCCCGAAAACGGGCCTTGCGCGTTAGGTTGAGCGCGTGCGATTGAGAGTGGAGTTCACGACCGAACCCTTCGACCTGGACGAGGCACCCCCGCACGCGCTGGCCGCGCGGGAGGTCGTCGAGGCCGCCGAGCTGGACGCCGTGGACGTCGGCCCGTTCGGCAACACCGCCGAGGGAGGCGCCGACGCCGTGCTGGCCGTCGTGGACACCCTGCTGCGCAAGAGCCTGCGGGCCGGCGCCACCCGGATCTCGCTGCAGGTCAACGTGATCGGGGAGGGTGATAGGTGACCGGGGAAGAGCCCTTCATCACGGCGGTCAAGCCGCTGGTCGACGCCATCGGCGGCGAACTGCTCCCGCCCGACGAGGCCGGGCCCGACGACGTCGTGCTCGCCTGGGAGGGCCTGGACGCGGTCGCCGTGCGCCTGCCCCAGCTCGCCGACTCGCTCGACCACATCCTGGTCGCCATGGAGCGCCGCCGGGGCGTGCCGCTGGCTGATCTGGACCGCCGGGCCAAACAGGAGATCGTGCGGGTCCTGGAGGCGCGCGGCGCCTTCTCCGTACGGCACGGGGTGGAGACCGTGGCGGGCGCGCTGGGCGTCAGCCGCTTCACCGTCTACAACTACCTGAACCGGGAAAAGGAAGGCTGAGCCGCCGCGGGCGGGAGGGGCGTGACCGGGCCCGGACGGGACCGGTCCGGGAGCGAGCAGGCCCGGTTCGAGGTTTGTTCAGAATTTTCAACAAAGTGTTGACGTGATGTTTCGGAGGGCGTTAGCTATCCGCAGCCCGTTCAGCACACAGGCCATTCCGGCCACGGAGGCTCCCGTGACTACGAGTTCCACGCCGTCGGGCCTCGCCCGTTTCAACGCTCTCCCGGAGGCCGCGGCCCGTGCCGCGCTCCTGGAGGCGTGCGCCTCCACGGCGTGGGCCCAGCGGCTGCTCGCCGCCCGGCCCCACGCCGGTGCCGAGGACCTGTACGCCGCCAGTGACGCCGCCATGGCCGAGCTGACGGCGGCGGACCTGGCGGAGGCGATGGCCGGCCACCCGCCGATCGGCCGCCCCAAGCCCGGTGACCCGACCTCCGCCCGCGAACAGAGCGGCATGGCCGGCGCCTCCGAGGCCCTCAAGGCGGAGATGCTCGAACTCAACCTGGCCTACCAGGACAAGTTCGGCCACGTCTTCCTCATCTGCGCCACCGGCCGGACCGGCGAGCAGATGCGGGACGCGGTCAAGGAGCGGATCGGCAACGCACCGGAGCAGGAGCGGGAGATCATCCGCACCGAACTGGGGAAGATCAACCGCATCCGCCTCGCGCGCCTGCTCGAAGACGCGTGAGTCCCCTGCTCGAAGACGCCGAAGAAGACGCCTGAAGAAGACGCCTGAAGAGGAAAAGATGAGCACCGAGACCACCGCCTCAGTGTCCACGCACATCCTGGACACCAGCGCCGGCCGCCCCGCCGGGGGCGTCGCCGTCCAGCTGTCCGCCCGCTCGGGCGGGGCGGCGGACTGGCAGCCGCTCGGCGGCTCCGCGACCGACGCGGACGGGCGGTGCAAGGACCTCCCGGCACTGCCGGAGGGGACCACCCACGTACGGCTCGTGTTCGAGACCGAGCCGTACTTCGCCAAGAAACAAGCCGCGGCCCAGCAGGACGCCCCCGCGCTCCGGGACAGCGAGAACAGCAGGCCGGTGTTCTTCCCCGAGGTCACCATCGCCTTCGCGGTGGTGCCCGGTGAGCACTACCACGTTCCGCTGCTGCTCAACCCGTTCGGCTACTCCGTTTACCGAGGGAGCTGACCGACACCATGACCCGTTTCGTCCTGGGACAGAACCAGTACGGCAAGGCCGAGAACCGCGTCGTCAAGATCACGCGTGACGGCGACACGCACCACATCAAGGACCTGAACGTCTCCGTCGCCCTCTCCGGCGACATGGAGGAGGTCCACCGCAGCGGTTCCAACGCCAACGTCCTGCCGACCGACACCACCAAGAACACGGTGTACGCCTTCGCCAAGGAGCACGGGATCGAGAGCGCCGAGGACTTCGGCGTCAAGCTCGCCCGCCACTTCGTGGACAGCACCGGCTCCATCTCCCGGGCCCGCATCCGCGTCGAGGAGTACGGCTGGGAGCGGATCGAGACCTCCAAGGGCGGCGCGCGCTTCGTCGGCGCCGACGAGATCGCCCACTCCTTCGTCCGCAAGGGCCAGGAGACCCGCGTCGCGCAGATCACCTACGACGGCCACGGCATCCAGGTGCTCTCCGGGTTCAAGGACCTGACCGTCCTGAACTCCACCAACTCCGAGTTCTTCGGCTACCTGAAGGACAAGTACACCACCCTCCAGGAGGACTACGACCGCATTCTCGCCACCACCGTCTCCACCTGGTGGCGGCACAACTGGGACGGCATCGACTCGCACGCTCCCGCCTGGGACCGCTCGTACAACGGGGTGCGCAAGCACGCGCTGCAGGCGTTCGCCGAGACCTACTCGTACTCGCTCCAGCAGACCCTCTTCGAGATGGGCGTGCGGGTGCTGAACTCCCGCGACGAGGTCGACGAGATCCGCTTCTCGATGCCCAACAAGCACCACTTCCGCTCGGACCTGTCGCCCTTCGGGATCGACAACGAGGCCAAGGACGGCGCCGTCTACTACGCCGCCGACCGCCCGTACGGCCTGATCGAGGCCACCATCCTGCGCGACGGCGCCGAGCAGCTCATCCCGGTCGACATGACCAACCTCTGACGCGGGACGCGCGCCACCGGTCCGGGCCTTCGGACCGGTGGCGCGCCACACCGGAGGGAACAGAATGGCACAGCGTGCAAAGGGGCCCGCGAAAGGCCCGTGTTCCACCCCGCCGGTGCACACCGAGGACGCCGTCACGTCCGTGCACCCGGTGGACGAGAAGCTCCACCCCTCGCGGCTCGTCCCCGCCGCTCTCCAGCACATCGCCGCGATGTACGCGGGCGTTGTCACTCCTCCGCTCATCATCGGTCAGGCCTGCGGACTGGACGTCGCGGCCCGCACCCGCCTGATCGCCGCGTCCCTGCTCATCGCCGGTGTCGCGACCATCCTGCAGACCATCGGTGTCAAGGGTGTCGTCGGCAACCGCCTGCCGTTCGTCAACGCGGCCTCCTCCGCCGGTATCGCACCGATCCTCGCGATCGCCGAGACCAACTCCAAGGGCCACCAACTCCCCGCGATCTACGGGGCGGTGATGGTCGCCGGAGTGTTCTGCCTGGCCATCGGCCCGTTCTTCGGCCGGCTGCTCAGGTTCTTCCCGCCGCTGGTCACCGGCGTGGTGATCACGCTCATCGGGGTCACGCTGATGCCGGTCCCGGTCGGCTGGGCCCAGGGCGGCGACAAGACCGCCGCCGACTTCGGCGCCATGAAGAACCTCGCCCTCGCCGCGTTCACCCTGGTCGTCATCCTGCTCATCCAGCGCTTCGGCAAGGGCTTCGTCAAGCAGGTCGCCCTGCTGTTCGGCCTACTGGTCGGCACCCTGGCCGCCATGCCGTTCGGGATGGCCGACTTCAGCGGCATCAAGTCGGCCCCGGTCGCCGCGCTGCCCACGCCGTTCGCCTTCGGCACCCCGGTCTTCCAGCCCGCGGCCATCCTCTCGCTGTGCATCGTGATGCTGGTGCTGATGACCGAGTCCAGTGCCGGCATGCTCGCCCTCGGCGAGATCTGCAACCGCCGCGCGGATGCCCGGACCATCACCCGCGGCCTGCGCACCGACGGCATCGCCACCCTGCTCGGCCCCGTCTTCGGCGGCTTCCCCACCTCGGCCTTCGCCCAGAACGTCGGCGTCGTCTCGCTCACCCGGGTGCGCAGCCGCTACGTCGTCGCCGTCGCCGGCGGCGCCCTGCTGGTGCTCGGCGCCTTCCCGGTGCTCGGCGCGGTCGTCTCCCTGGTGCCCATGCCGGTCCTCGGCGGCGCCGGCATCGTCCTGTTCGGGTCGATCGCCGTCAGCGGCATCCGTACGCTCTCGGAAGCCGGACTCGACGACAGCTCCAACATCATCCTGGTGGCCGTCGCGCTCGGCGCCGGCATCATCCCGCTGGCCGCCCCGACCTTCTACGCCGAGTTCCCGGCCTGGGCGCAGACCGTCCTCGGCTCCGGGATCAGCGCCGGAGCGATCGTCGCGGTCTCGCTCAACCTGTTCTTCCACCATCTCGGCACCCGGAGCCGGCCGGCTCCGGCACTCAAATCCTCCTAGGGTCCTGCCGTGCCCACCCCGTGGACCCACCCCGTCCACGGGCCGCCACCGAAAAGACAAGGAAGCGCCATGGCACCAGCGGCAGCCCAGCGCGTCGTCGTCGAGAACTGCGCGATCGCCACCGTGGACGCGCACGACACCGAGTACGCCTCGGGACACCTCGTCCTCGCCGGGAACAGGATCGAGTCGGTCGGCGCGGGCCAGGCCCCCAGCGGCCTGGAGAACGTGGTGCGCCGCATCGACGCGCGCGGCCACCTGGCCACCCCGGGCCTAGTCAACACCCACCACCACTTCTACCAGTGGATCACCCGGGGTCTGGCCACCGACCACAACCTGTTCGACTGGCTCGTCGCGCTCTACCCCACCTGGGCGCGCATCGACGAGGAGATGGTGTACGCCGCGGCCCAGGGCTCGCTGGCCATGATGGCCCGCGGCGGCGTCACCACCGCCATGGACCACCACTACGTCCACCCGCACGGCTCCGGCGATCTGTCCGGCGCGATCATCCGGGCCGCCGCCGAGCTGGGCGTCCGCTTCACGCTGGCCCGCGGCTCGATGGACCGCAGCGAGAAGGACGGCGGGCTGCCGCCGGACTTCGCCGTCGAGACGCTGGAGGACGCGCTCGCCGCCACCGAGGAGACCGTCACCAAGCACCACGACGCCTCCTTCGACGCCATGACCCAGGTGGCCGTCGCCCCCTGCTCGCCCTTCTCCGTCTCCACCGAACTCATGCGCCAGGGCGCCGAGCTGGCCCGCCGGCTCGGTGTGCGGCTGCACACCCACGGCTCGGAGACCGTGGAGGAGGAGAAGTTCTGCCACGAGCTGTTCGGCATGGGCCCCACCGACTACTTCGAGTCGACGGGCTGGCTCGGCGAGGACGTGTGGATGGCGCACTGCGTCCACATGACCGACGCCGACATCGCCGCCTTCGCCCGCACGAAGACCGGCGTGGCGCACTGCCCGTCCTCCAACGCCCGCCTCGCGGCCGGCATAGCCCGGGTCCCCGACCTGCTCGCCGCGGGCGTCCCGGTCGGCCTCGGCGTCGACGGCACCGCCTCCAACGAGTCCGGCGAACTCCACACCGAACTGCGCAACGCCCTGCTGGTCAACCGGCTCGGCGCGTACCGCGAGGCCGCCCTGAACGCCCGCCAGGCGCTGCGGCTCGGCACCTACGGCGGCGCCCAGGTGCTCGGCCGGGCCGGGCAGACCGGCTCGCTGGAGCCGGGCAAGCTCGCCGACCTCGTGCTGTGGAACCTGGACACCCTGGCCCACGCCTCCATCGCCGACCCCGTGACGGCGCTGGTGTTCGGCGCGGCCGCCCCGGTCACGGCGTCCTTCGTGGGCGGCCGGCAGATCGTCGAGGACGGCCGGCTGCTGCACGCCGACGAGGACGCCATCGCGCACGCCACCCGTGCGGAGGCACGGCGCCTGGCACGCATCGCCGCCCAGCACTGAGCGGCCCGAGAACTCCGGCCGGGAGGGACGGCTCCCGGCCGGTGCCGCGGACCCGAGCGGGGTCCGCGGCAGCCGGCCCCGGGGCGCGCGTGGACGCGCGCGCCCCGGACCGGTACCCGTTCGCCGCCCCTCGGGGTTCGCGACGGCCCGTCCCCGGTCCCGCACGACCACACGCACCACCCTCCCTGACACACACGCCAGTAGACGTGTCTAACCGACCGGAGGAGCAGCCGTGGCCACTCAACCCGCGTCCCGCGATGAGGCACGACAGCCAGCCGAGTCCACCCACCCCGTCGACGAGAAACTCCCCGCCCTGAAAATGGCGACCAGCGGCCTGCAGCACGTGGCCGCCATGTACGCGGGTGTGGTCGCCCCGCCC
The DNA here is from genome assembly GCF_040644175.1 of Streptomyces sp. NPDC047017. Lineage (NCBI taxonomy): Bacteria > Bacillati > Actinomycetota > Actinomycetes > Kitasatosporales > Streptomycetaceae > Streptomyces > Streptomyces sp. NPDC047017. The sequence goes on from NZ_JBEYVW010000015.1 coordinate 62,026, forward strand.
CTGATCGTCGGCGCGGCCATCGGCCTGAGCCCCGGCGACCTCACCTTCCTCACCGGCGCCTGCCTGTTCACCGCGGGCCTCGCCACCTTCCTGCAGACCCTCGGAGTCTGGAAGATCGGCGCCCGGCTGCCGTTCGTCAACGGCGTCACCTTCGCCGGTGTCGCCCCCATGACCGCGATCGCCGCCTCCACCAAGGACAAGTCGGACGCGCTGCCGATCATCTTCGGCGCGGTCATCGTCGCCGGACTCCTCGGCTTCGTGTTCGCCCCGCTGTTCTGCAAGGCCATCCGCTTCTTCCCGCCGGTCGTCACCGGCAGCGTGATCACCCTCATCGGTGTCTCGCTGCTGCCGGTCGCCTTCGGCTGGGCGCAGGGACCCGACCCGGCCGCGCACGACTACGGCTCGGTGACCAACCTGACGCTGGCCGGCATCACCCTCGCCGTCGTGCTGCTGCTGCGCCGCTTCACCCGCGGCTTCGTCAAGCAGATCGCCGTGCTGATCGGTCTCGTCCTCGGCACGCTCATCGCGATTCCGTTCGGCGCCACCGACTTCGGCCCGGTCGCCGACGCCGACGTGGTCGGCTTCCCGACCCCGTTCCACTTCGGCGCCCCGCAGTTCCAGGTCGCCGCGATCCTGTCGATGTGCGTGGTCATGGTGGTCTGCATGACCGAGTCCACGGCCGACATGCTGGCCCTCGGCGAGATCGTCGAGCGCCCGGCGGACGAGAAGACGATCGCGGCCGGCCTGCGCGCCGACACCCTCGGCTCCGCCCTCAGCCCGCTGTTCAACGGCTTCATGTGCAGCGCCTTCGCGCAGAACATCGGTCTGGTGGCCATGACCCGCATCCGCAGCCGGTACGTGGTCGCCGTCGGCGGCGGATTCCTGGTCCTGATGGGCCTGTGCCCGACGGCCGCCTCGCTGATCGCCGTCGTACCGCGCCCGGTGCTCGGCGGCGCCGGCGTGGTGCTGTTCGGCTCGGTCGCCGCCAGCGGCATCCAGACCCTGGTCCGGGCGGCCCTGGACAAGGACAACAACGTCCTGATCGTCGCCGTCTCGCTGGCCGCGGGCATCATCCCGATCACCGCGCCGAACTTCTACCACGCCTTCCCCGAGACGGCCCGGATCGTCCTCGACTCCGGCATCTCCACCGGCTGCGTGGTGGCCGTCGTGCTCAACCTGCTCTTCAACCACATCGGCAAGGGCCGCGACGCGGAGGACGTCACCCACCCGATGGAGGGCGGCGAGGAGATCGCGGAGGCGGCCCACCCGGTGGGCACGCACTGACCCGACGTACGACCGCACCAGGGGCACGGCACACCGCCGTGCCCCTGGCGGCGTCGGCGGGGGAGTGCGGTCACACCCGCCGCGGCGAGGCCAGCAGGTACCGGGCTCGCGTACGCGGCTCCGTGTACTCCCCGGCCTGCCACCCGGCCCGCTCCAGCGTGGCCGCGCAGGCCCGCAGCGCCTCGGTGTCCTGACCGTGGACCGCGACCGCCTCCGGCTGCGGCGTCGCCCGTACCCGGTAGCCGTCGCCGTCCGGTCCGGCGGGCCGGTGCCCGGCGGCCTCCAGGGCGAGCGCGGCGGCCCGCACGAGATGCGCGCGCTCCCAGCCGCAGGGCCGGTCAATCGCCCCGTCCGCGTTGGTCATCCGGCGCAGCTCCAGCAGCCCCTGCCAGGCACTGCGCACCTCGCGGACCCGGGCGGCGCCCACGTCCACCGGCGTCTCCTCACCGCCGGTCCGGGCGGCGAACACCCCGGGCGCACCGGCCACGGCCGTCTCCCCGGCGGCACCCTCCGGCTCGGGCGCCGCCTCGCGTATCCGATGGCCGGCCGGGGTCAGGAAGTACGCGTGCGGCGGCCGCGGATGCCGGAAGGCGAGGCCATGCTTGACCAGCGCCGCGAGCTGCGCCGGGGTCCCCCTGACCCGCCCGGACACGGGATCGGCGGCGTCGAGCACGCGGCGCTGCGCGGCGGTCGGCGGTCGCGTCACGGCGTACTCCCTCCCCGAGCGGGCACCGAGGACGGTCCTCACGGCCCCTTCGAAGAGTACGGCCAGGGTCTGACAGTGAGGACGCGGGCGGCCTCGCCCCGGAGGTCAGGAGGGGCCGGCCGGCCGGATGTTCCACGCCGCGATCACCGGCCGGTCGTGTTCCGTGCCCAGCCGGCACACCGTGCCCGTGGCCAGTTGGAACAGCGCGCCCGAGGACGGCGGCAGCCCGAGGCGGCGGGCGGTGAGCACCCGCAGGAAGTGGCCGTGGGCGACCAGCAGCACGACCCCTTCCGTGTTGGCGAAGGCGGCGTCCACCTTGGCGAGCATCCGGTCGGCCCGCTCCCCGACCTGCTCCACCGTCTCCCCGGGATGCTCCGGCGGCCCGGGCGCGACCCCGTCCGTGAACAGGAACCAGCCCGGCCGGGTGCGCTGGATCTCGGGCGTGGTGATCCCCTCGTAGCCGCCGTAGTCCCATTCGCGCAGGTCCATGTCGACCCGTGCGTCCGGGACCCCGATCAGCTCGGCCGTCTCCCGCGCGCGCTGCATCGGGCTGACGAACGCGGCGCCGATCCGGTGCGAGCGGATGAGCGGCACCAGTCGCCGCGCCTCCTCGCGCCCGCGCTCGGTCAGCGGCACGTCGGTGCGGCCGGTGTGCCGCCCGGACCGCGACCACTCGGTCTCCCCGTGCCGGACGAGAAAGAGATCACCCACGTCCGCTGTTCCTTCCCTGTCGTCACCGACGACACCCTGACACGTACCGGGTACGGCCGCAGTCGGGACTGGGCCGTACGGCCGGTACGGAGCCGTTCAGCAGTCGGCGGCGTAGGGAAGGAAGGCGGCCCATCCCTGCGGGGCGAAGGCCAGGTGGGGGCCTTGGGTGGTTTTGGAGTCACGGACGTGGATGGTGCGGGGCGTGTGGGCGACTTCGACGCACTCGGGGCCGTCGTTGGTGCTGTAGCTGCTCTTGAACCACGCGAGCGCGGAATTGTTCCCAGACGAGGGGATGGTCATCATGTCTCTCCCAGTACTTTCTCGATGAAGGCCAGCGACTTACGGGGCGTGAGAGCCCGAGACCGGATGATGCCGTAGCGGGCATCGACGATTTGAACCTGCTTGGGATGGGACATGAGGTGGCTGGTGAGCTGCGCTTCCGTGTGCGCCACCGTGTTCCCCTCATGGAGCCGCATCAGCTGGATCGAACCAGCCAGGCCGGCGTGGTCGTCGCAGTTCGTGGGCATCACCTGGATCTCCACGTTCCGTCGTTGGCCGACCTCCAACAGATGCTCAAGCTGGTTCCGCATCACCATTCTGCCGCCAAGAGGGCGGAGCAAGGCCACCTCTTCCAGTACGAAGCTGAGGACAGGCATCGGCTGTCGGTCGAAGATCTCGTGCCGAGCCATGCGTGCCGTGACGAGGCGTTCCACTTCCTCTTCGCTGAAGACAGGACGACGCGAGCTGTACAAGGCCTGGGCATAGTCCGGCGTCTGGAGCAGGCCATGGATGACAGCGTCGGCGTAACAGCAGATCTCGACGGCCTGTGCCTCCAGGTTCCGCAAGTCCCGAATCCTCTTGGGGTACCGAACCTCCTCCACATCCTGCTGCAGCGCGATGATCACACCACCGGCATCGAGTACGCGCTCCGCCTCCTTGAGGAACTGCAGCTTCGGTGCGCGCCGTCCGCGTTCTACCGCGGAGACCTGCTCCTCGCTGTAGCCGATGGCCAGGCCCAACTCGGCCTGGGTGAGCCCCATGCGCTCGCGGCACTTCTTGATGACCCTCCCTACTGTCCGAAGGACCGCCGCTGTCTCTTCGTCTCCCCAGGTCACTTCCATCGGGTCGTCGATGAGCTGTCCTTGCTCCGTCGCGTCCATGCTCCGGTACCTCCGTGTGTCGCCTGGTCTCAACTCCCCGCCGGTACACCGCGTAACGCGTCCCCGCCCGTACAGTCCCGGACAGCACCCGGACAGTAACGCTGCGTACCGTCATCTTCACTGGGCAGCGTAGGGACGATCGGCCACGCTGGGTGACATGAACGCCGATATCTCCACCCCTGGGTGGACCGCAGACTCCATGGCGCCCACCGGGCAGTTCACGATCCGGCTGTCGGCCACGCCGAGAGGCGCCCGGCTGGCCCGCCGCCTGGCGGCGCAGCAACTCGCGGAGTGGGGCTGGGGGTACGACACGGAGGCGAGCGAGACGGCCGCGCTGCTGGTCGCGGAACTCGCCGCGAACGCGGTGCGGCACGGCCGGGTGCGGGGCCGGGACTTCCGCCTGACGCTCACTTTCTACGCCGCCGACCCGGCGCTGCGGATCGAGGTCACGGACGCGAGGCCGGACCACCGGCCGCCGCCCACTCTCCCGCAGCCGTCGCCGGACACGGAGTCGGGCCGGGGACTGCTTCTGGTCGAGGCCCTGTCGACACACTGGGGAGTGACGAGCGCGGACCCGTACACGAAGACCGTCTGGTGCGAGGTCCTCTTCGGGCGCGGGTAGTTGACGCCGCCGCTCGCCCCGTCCCCACCTACTGCCGGTACCCGCCCAGGAACCGTCCGATCCTGCTGATCGCCGTGTCCAGTACGTCCGCGTGCGGCAGGGTGAGGATGCGGAAGTGGTCCGGGGTGGGCCAGTTGAAGCCGGTGCCCTGGACGACCTGGATCTTCTCGCGCAGGAGCAGGTCCAGGACGAACTTCTCGTCGTCGTGGATCTGGTGGACCCTCGGGTCGAGGCGGGCGAAGGCGTACAGCGCGCCCTTCGGCTTCACGCAGCTGACCCCGGGGATCTCATTCAGCTTCTCCCAGGCGGTGTTGCGCTGCTCGTGCAGCCGGCCGCCCGGCGCGGTCAGTTCGTGGATGGACTGACGGCCGCCCAGCGCGGCCTGGATCGCGTACTGGGCGGGCGCGTTGGCGCACAGCCGCATGGAGGCCAGCATGGTCAGGCCCTCCAGGTAGTTCCTCGCGCGCTGCCGGGGACCGGTCACCGCCAGCCAGCCGGAGCGGAAGCCCGCCACGCGGTAGGTCTTGGACAGGCCGCAGAAGGTGAGGACGACCAGATCCGGGGCGAGGGCGGCGGTGGAGTGGTGCACGGCGTCGTCGTAGAGGATCTGGTCGTAGATCTCGTCCGCGAAGACCATCAGGCCGTGCCGCCGGGCTAGGTCGAGGATGCCCTCCAGGATCTCCTTGGGGTAGACCGCGCCGGTGGGGTTGTTGGGGTTGATGATGACGACCGCCCGGGTGCGGTCGGTGATCTTGGACGCCATGTCGTCCAGGTCCGGGTACCAGTCGGCCTGCTCGTCGCACAGGTAGTGGACCGCCTTGCCGCCGGCCAGCGTGGTCACCGCCGTCCACAGCGGGAAGTCCGGGGCGGGGATGAGGACTTCGTCGCCGTCCTCCACCAGCGCCTGCACCGCCATCGACACCAGCTCGGAGACGCCGTTGCCGAGGAACACGTCGTCGACGCCGACCTCCAGGCCGCGTTCCTGGTAGCGCTGGGCGACCGCGCGGCGGGCGGAGAGGACACCGCGCGAGTCGGTGTAGCCGTGCGCCCGGGGCAGCATCCGGATCATGTCCTGGAGGATCTCCTCCGGCGCCTCGAAGCCGAACAGCGCCGGGTTGCCGGTGTTCAGGCGCAGCACGCTGTGGCCCGCCTCCTCCAGCGCGTTGGCGTGCTCGATCACCGGGCCGCGGATCTCGTAACAGACCTCGCTCAGCTTGCTCGACTGCCGGAACTCCATGGACCCCTCCGGAAACTTGTGGTGCTTGGTTTTACCAAGTGGGAGCTTGGAAAGTCCAACAACGTGTCTAGACTGCGTCGCATGTCACCTCGCCGAAGCTACGACCAGTACTGCTCCGCCGCCCGCGCGCTGGACACCGTGGGCGACCGCTGGACCCTGCTGATCGTCCGGGAACTGCTGGCCGGTCCCCGCCGCTACACGGACCTGCACGCCGACCTGCCGGGGGTGAGCACCGACGTCCTCGCCTCGCGGCTGAAGGACATGGAACGCGACGGACTGGCGACCCGGCGCCGGCTGCCCCCGCCCGGCGCCGCCTTCGTGTACGAACTGACGCCGCGCGGACGCGACTTGCTGCCCGTGCTCCAGGCGCTGGGGGAGTGGGGACAGGCCGAGCTGGGCGAGCAGCGGCCCACCGACGCGGTGCGCGCCCACTGGTTCGCGCTGCCGCTGCTGCGCGCCCTGGAGGGCGAGGGGATCGTCGAAGTACGGCTGGAGGAAGGCGTGTTCCATCTGTACGCCGGTGCCGGGGACGGCCCCGTCTACGGCGACGGTCCCGCGCCCGGCGAGCCCGACGCCCGCCTCGCCCTGGACTCCGCCACCTGCGCGGCCCTCGCCCGCGGGGAGACGACCCTCGCCGCGGCGGTGCGCGCCGGCCGGGTGGACGTCACCGGTGACAGCCCGCCGGCCAAGAGCCTGCGGGAGGCGTGAGGCGGCAAGGCCCGCCTCGGGAGAGGGAGGCGGGCCTTGCGGGTCAGGTGAGGTGGCGGGGCGTCAGGCGCCCGGCGGTACCTGCGACGGCCGTCCCGAACCGCGCGTCAGCGCGTATCCGCCGATGCCCGCGAGCGCGGCCAGCACCGCGCCGATCCCGGTCCACACCCAGCGGTCGGACCACCAGCCGGAGGACCACCCGCCGTCCGGCTCGATACCGGCCAGCACGGCCGGCTTCTTCGAGCCGTCGCCGTTCGCGTCCCCTTCGCCCTTCGCGTCCCCGGCGCTCTTCGCGTCCCCGTCGCCCTGCTGGTCCTTGACCGCGATCCCCGGGACCAGGGGCCGGGACAGCGAGCCGTCCACCGCCGCCGCGCCGCCGATGTGCTTCGAGTCGGCCTTCACTTCGGCGCTCACCGGCAGCCCCAGGTCGGTGGCCTGGAGGCCGACCGCCGTGAGCCGGACGTAGTACGTGCCGGGCAGCGGGTCGTCCGCCCACGGCTCCGACCAGCCGCGCACCGTGCGCAGCACACAGGTCAGGGCGACGGAGGCGGTGCCCTCGGGGGCGGTGCGGGTCTGGGTGCCGTACTGGCATGCCTGGCGGCGGCGCAGGCCGTCGTAGACGTCGAGCTGCCAGGTCTGCGCGGTGTGCTTGTCCGGCAGCTTCACCGTCGCGCTGACGGTGGGGCGCTGACCGGCGTCCGCCGGGAACGACCAGTACAGGTAGTCGCCGGTGGAGCCGTCGGCCGTGGCCCGCTGCCCCTGCTCGATCTCCGTCGCGGTACGGAACGACGTGCCCGCCCGGGACGGCGCCGCGCTGTCGCCGGAAGGGCTCGCCGAGGGGGAGGCGTCGGCCGCCGCGGGAGCCGCCGCGAGCCCGAGTACCAGCAGTGCGCCGCTCAACGCACGGGTGAAACGCATCAGTTGGTCCTCCAGATCGCCACGCGCCAGCGCGAGAGCCAGCCCCAGACCACTCCGGCCAGGAAGCCGACGACCACCAGCAGGCCCAGCAGCCACCAGCCGCGGCCCAGTCCGAACGCGGCCACGTCATGGGCCTGGTCCGGGCCGTCCACCACGTCCACGGTCAGCTCCAGCGGCAGCCCCGGCGAGGTCTTCACCCCGGGCGCCGCCGAGAAGGAGTTGGTGACCTGGAGGCACACCGTCTCGGCGGGCGCGCCGTCGCCGTCGCTCTTGGCCTTCGGGTAGCGCAGGCCCGTCGAGACCACGTCGGTCCGGCCGGTGCCCGCCGCCTCGCCGCGCACCAGCTCGCGGCCCTGCCGGGTGACGGCCCGCAGCAGCATCCCGTAGTCCGGGTTCACGGCCCGGTCGTCGGCCACGCTCACCGAGGCGCGCAGCTCCTGGCCGGGGTTCACGTCCACCCGGTACCAGCGCTGCTGTCCGAACTCCTCGCGGTCGGTGTAGAGGCCGGACTTGAGCGCCGGGGCCTTGGCGCAGTCGGCGGCGCCCTCGGTGGCGACCGGGGTCACCACCGGATCGGCGGCCCGGTCGACCAACTGGCCCACCCGGTCCGAGAGTTGCTCCTTGTGCTGCACGGACGTGTACGTCCCGCCGGTCGCGTCGGCGATGCAGCTGAGCTGGTCGCGGGTCTTGGCGTCCGGGACCAGGCCCAGCGTGTCGATGGTCAGGCCGATGCCCTTGGCCGCTATCTCGCGGGCCACCTCGCACGGGTCAAGGGGCTGGCAGGTGTCCTCGCCGTCGCTGATCAGGACGATACGGCGGGTGCCCTCGCCGCCCTCCAGATCGGTGGCCGCCTTCAGCAGCGCGGGTCCGATGGGGGTCCAGCCGGTCGGGGCCAGGGTCGCCACGGCCGTCTTGGCCTCGGTGCGGTTCAGCGGGCCGACCGGGTAGAGCTGCGCGGTGTCCTTGCAGCCCGTCTTGCGGTCGTTGCCGCGGTAGTTGGCGCCCAGGGTGCGGATGCCGAGCCGCACCTCCTCGGGCGTGGCGTCCAGCACCTCGTTGAACGCCTGCTTGGCCGCCGCCATCCGCGTACCGCCGTCGATGTCCCGGGTGCTCATGGAACCGCTGACATCCAGGACGAGTTCGACCTTGGGAGCGGCCGGGCCGCCCGTCTCGTCGGCTGCCGCGCCGGCCGGGAAGGCCGCCCCGGCCGTCAGGGCGGCGAGCAGAGCACAGACTCCTGCCGCCAGCCGTTGTCTTGTGATCATCGGCGGATCCTATTGACCAGGCGTGCCCTGATCCAAAACGAGCGGGTGGGGCAGGTCCGTCCACTGGTCGCCGGGCGTCCCGGGGGACAGCCGCATCAGCGTCAGCGCCTTGGCGGGCAGCGGCCGTTCGCACAGCGCCGCCAGGTCCGCGGTGCGCGGCAGCTCCCGTACGGCGCTCTCCAGCGCCGCCCCCAGCGCGGCGCCCGAACCCGCCGTCCCCGCCAGCGCTCCCGCCACCAGCGAACCGAACAGCTTGCGCCGCAGGGCCGTCGGATCGTCCGTCAGGTTCCGGGCGGGCAGCTCCGGCACCGGCAGGCCGTGCCGGGCCAGCCGGGACGGGCTGACCCGGATGTCGGCGAGGTCGCGGTAGACCAGCCGCAGCGGGGCACCGGTGCCGTCCAGGACGACCAGCAGGTTCTGGCCGTGCGCCTCCAGGGCCACGCCCAGCTCCAGCAGCCGCAGCCCCACCGCGAGGGTGAGCCGGGTGAAACCGGCCAGCCAGGCAGGCGAGTTCGGCAGCCCGGTGCCGGGCAGCGCGGCCACCGGCAGCACATGCTCGCCCGGAGCCGCGTACACCTGCGGCGACTCGCGCCACAGGGCCGCCAGGTCGGGGGAGTGGGCGGTGGCCGCCCCCAGGGTGCGGGTGATGTGCAGCAGGCCGTCGGTGCGGCCCGCCAGCTCCTGCGCGAACGCCGACAGCGCCGCCGAGGCCGCCACCGAGGCGACCGAGATGTCCCGCACCGACGACGTCAGCCGGGCGCTCAGCGCGGTCTTCACATGCGGGCCGCCCGGCAGGGCGAGGGTCCGCAGCGACATCAGCGGATGCGCGGCGGCCACCCGCTCCTCGCCCGGCCGCTTCAGCACGTGCTCCGCCTGCCACGGATGCACCGGCACCAGCAGCCGCCCGCCGTCCCGCAGCCCCTCGGGCCACTCCCCGCTCACCAGGCACTCCGCCACCGGCACCGGCACCAGCGCCAGCTTCACCACCGGCCGGTGCTCGGGACCGTACGCCAGCTGCTCGGCCACCGAGAAACCCGGCCGCGACCGGCAGCCGGGGTGGAACGGATGCCCGTCGACCACCCGCTGCTCCCACTCCCAGTCCCGCGCCGGCCACTCCCCGGGATGCGCCGGACACGGCACGGCGTCGGCCCGGGACAGCGCCGAGGAGGCCGCGCTGTGCGCGAGTTCGGCGGCGAACGCGGGCCCGTGCGGTACGCCGAGAGCGGTCATGAGGCGGGCCGGATCGCCGTGGTCCCGGCCGTCCAGGCGCAGCACCGTGACGTAGGCGGCGGTGGCGTACGGGTCGGCCGCCGGGCCGCTCAGCCGGCGGCCGTCGCGCAGCCGCAGGACCAGTTCGTCCCCGGCCCGCTCCCGGCCGGCGATCCACGGCAGCGGCTCGTACGCCAGCGCCCGCCACAGCCGGGTCAGCACGGCCGCCCGCGCGCCGGGCAACTCCTGTGCGTACCGTGGGACGAGGCCGGGTCGCAGCTCGGCCAACTCCGCGCCGATCTCGGCCTCGGCGGTCGGGAAACGGTGCACGTTCGGGCTCCTCGGGTGCGGATCGGGCGGGGGATCGGGCGCGGGCGGGGGCGTCACGGCGGTACCCGCCGGGCAGACATACTGATCACCTTCGCACCGAGTGGACGTAGGGAACCAATGGAACGCGTCGAACTCAGGCCGCCCAGCACGGACGTCGCGGCGCGCGCCGACGCGTACGCGGCCGCTCCCCTGCTCAACTGCCTGATCCGTGAGGTGGCCCGGCCGTGCCCGGACCCGTGCCCGGACCGGCAAGGACAGCCGGGCGGGCAGTGGGATGGACGGCGGGACGGACGACACACGTACCGGCTGCCCGGCGGCGGCCGGCTGCTGCGGGTGCGCGCCGGCCGGCGGCCCGCCGAACCCGAGGTGTACGCGGCGGGGGCCTGGCACCGCGTCGACCACACCGAACTGGTCAAACTGGTGGCCGAGGAACTGCGCCGGCACACCGGCCTGACCAACGACGAACTGCCCGCGGAGATGCTCGACAGCCGGGAGGCGGTCGCCGCGCTCCTCGCCGCCCGCGACACCGTGCCCCCGCCCGCCGACCCCTACACCCGTTCCGAGCAGTCCCTGGTCACCGGCCACCCCTGCCACCCCGCCCCCAAGGCGCGCGGCGGCGGCCCGGTCGCCTCCTGGCTGCCGTACGCGCCCGAGGCGCACGCCCGCTTCCCGCTGGTGCTGCTCGGGGTGCGCGCCGACCTGGCCGTCGAGGAGGGCGACACCTCCGCGCTCGACGCGCTCGGCCAGGCGCCGCCCGGCTACCGGCTGCTGCCCGCCCACCCCTGGCAGCTCGACCTGGCGGCCCCCGACCTGGCCGGGGCGTTCGCGGACGGCCGGCTGATCCGGCTCGGCACCACCGCCTTCGAGGTCCGGCCCACGGCCGCGATCCGCACCGTGCACGCCCCCGCTCCCGGCGGCGACCTGTTCCTGAAGTTCAGTCTGGACGTGCGCATCACCAACGACGTCCGCCGGCTGTGGCGGCACGACCTGCTGCGCCTGCGCCGCACGGACGCGGCGGTGACCGCCGCCTTCGCGCGGCTCGGCGGCCCGGCGGCCTGGCTGAGCGACCGCGGCTACCGCACCGCCGCCTTCGCGTTCGAACAACTGGCCGTCGTGGTCCGCGACGGCCTGGAACAGCACCTGCCGCCCGGTACGACGGCGCTGCTCGCCGCGGCCCTCGCCGAGGGCTTCGACGGCACCCCGCTGGACGGCCCGGTGGACCCGGCGGTGTGGTGGACGGCGTACCTGCGCCAGACGGTGCCCCCGGCCCTGGGCGCCTTCGCGGACCACGGCGTGGTCCTGGAGGCCCACCTGCAGAACTCGGTGATCGCCGTGGACGCCGACGGCCTGCCCGTGGGGGCGCTGTTCCGTGACGCGGAGGGCGTCAAACTGCTGCCGGAGGTCTCCCGGGCGGCCGGCTGGGAACGCCTGGTCTACTGCCTGATCGTCAACCACCTCGCGGAGATCGCCGCCGCCCTGGCCGCCCACCACCCGGGCTTCGACCCGTGGCCCGCCGTCCGCGCCGAACTCGCCCGCCACGCCCTCCCCGAGATCCCCGCCCTCCTCGCCTCCCCGACCCTCCCCGGCAAGACGAACCTGCTCCTGCGCTGGACGTCCGCGGACGGCGCCGCCGCCCGCTACCACCCCCTCCCGAACCCACTGGCGGACGGCCCGCCCCCGGCCGGTGGCCATTAGCCCTGCCGTACCCTGGCCGGTGTGCTGCGCGACGTGACCGCTGTCCGATACCTCGCCCCCCTCCACTCCGGCGGTTCCGTCCCCGCCCTCGTCGAGGCCGACGACTGCGGTACGTACGTCGTGAAGTTCACCGGCTCCGCGCAGGGGCGCAAGGCGCTGGTCGCCGAGGTGATCGTCGGGGAGCTGGCGCGCGCGCTCGGGCTGCGCTTCCCCGAGCTGGTCCTCGTGCGCTTCGATCCGGCGATCGCCGCGCACGAGCCGCATCAGGAGGTGCGGGAGCTGCACGGGGCCAGCGCGGGGATCAACCTCGGCATGGATCATCTGCCGGGGGCGTGGGACTTCACCCCGGAGGCCGCCCGGACGTTCCGGGTGGATCCGCTGGAGGCGGGCCGGATCGTCTGGCTCGACGCGCTGACCGCCAACGTGGACCGGACCGTCCACAGCTCCAATCTGATGATCTGGCCGACACTCGGCACCGTGCCCCCGCGCCTGTGGCTCATCGACCACGGCGCCGCCCTCGTCTTCCACCACCGCTGGGACCTCTCCGCACCGGAGAAGGCGTACGACTTCCGGCACCACGCCCTCGGCCGGTACGCGCCCGATGTGCGCGCCGCCGACGCGGAGCTGGCGCCGCGGGTGACCGAGGCGCTGCTGCGGGAGGTGGTCGCCCAGGTGCCGGACGCCTGGCTGGCGCTGGAGGAGGGCTTCGCCACGCCCGGGGAGGTGCGCGACGCCTACGTGGGGCATCTGCACGCGCGCGTGCGGGCGTCCGCGGCCTGGCTGCCCACCGGCTTCCCCACCCCGGGCGAGCTGGCCGCCGAGGAGACCCGGCGGGCCGCGAGGACGCAGGCGGGCCGGCCCGCCTGGCTCAAGCACGTCCCCGACCTGCACGGCAAGCCCGCCGCCGAGCAGGACTGGTCCGCCCACCTGGAATAGCCCGCCGGGAACATGCCGGACGGCCCCGGGGACATCCTCCCGGGGCCGTCCTGTCCGTGGTCCGGCCGCGGGCGGCCGGTGCGGGGTCAGCCCTTGAGCTGCTCGTACGCCGGCAGCGTCAGGAAGTCGGCGTAGTCGTCGTCGAGGGAGACCTGGAGCAGCAGGTCGTGGGCCTGCTGCCAGTGGCCGGCGGCGAACGCCTCGTCGCCGATCTCCTCGCGGATGGTGTCCAGTTCCTCGTCGGCGACCTTGCGGGCCAGCTCGGGCGTGGCCTTCTCGCCGTTCTCGAACCGCACGCCCGCGTTGATCCACTGCCAGATCTGCGAGCGGGAGATCTCGGCGGTGGCCGCGTCCTCCATGAGGTTGAAGATGGCGACGGCGCCCAGGCCGCGCAGCCACGCCTCGATGTAACGGATGCCCACCTGCACGGCGTTGACCAGTCCTGCGTAGGTCGGCCTGGCGTCGAGGGAGTCGATCGCGATCAGGTCGGCCGCCTTGACGTCGACGTCCTCGCGCAGCCGGTCCTTCTGGTTGGGCCTGTCGCCCAGCACCTTGTCGAAGGACTCCATGGCGATCGGCACCAGATCGGGGTGGGCGACCCAGGAGCCGTCGAAGCCGTCGCCGGCCTCGCGGTCCTTGTCGGCGCGGACCTTCTCGAAGGCCACCTTGTTGACCTCGGCGTCCCGGCGCGAGGGGATGAACGCCGCCATGCCGCCGATCGCGTGCGCGCCGCGCTTGTGGCAGGTGCGCACCAGCAGTTCGGTGTACGCGCGCATGAACGGGGCGGTCATCGTCACCGCGTTGCGGTCCGGCAGGACGAACCGCTCACCGCCGTCACGGAAGTTCTTGACGATGGAGAACAGGTAGTCCCAGCGGCCCGCGTTCAGCCCGGAGGCGTGGTCGCGCAGCTCGTAGAGGATCTCCTCCATCTCGTACGCGGCGGTGATCGTCTCGATCAGGACGGTGGCGCGGACCGTGCCCTGCGGGACGCCGACGTAGTCCTGGGCGAAGACGAAGATCTCGTTCCAGAGGCGGGCCTCCAGGTGCGACTCCGTCTTGGGCAGGTAGAAGTACGGGCCCTTGCCGAGGTCGAGCAGGCGCTGCGCGTTGTGGAAGAAGTACAGGCCGAAGTCGACGAGGGCACCGGGCACCGGTGTGCCGCCGGCGTCCACGAGGTGGCGCTCGGTCAGGTGCCAGCCGCGCGGGCGCATCACGACCGTGGCGAGTTCACCGGCCGGGCGCAGCGCGTACGACTTGCCGGACTTCTCGTCGGTGAAGTCGATGCCGCGCATGTAGGCGTCGATCAGGTTGAGCTGGCCGAGGACGACGTTCTCCCAGGTGGGCGCGGAGGCGTCCTCGAAGTCGGCGAGCCAGACCTTCGCGCCCGAGTTGAGCGCGTTGATGGTCATCTTGCGGTCGGTGGGACCGGTGATCTCGACCCGGCGGTCGTCCAGGGCCGCGGGGGCCGGGGCGACCTTCCAGGAGTCGTCCGCGCGGACGGCGGCCGTCTCCGGGAGGAAGTCGAGGGTGGAGGTGCGGGCGATCTCGGCGCGGCGCTCCGCACGGCGGGCGAGGAGTTCGTCGCGGCGCGGCGTGAACCGCCGGTGCAGCTCCGCCACGAAGGCGAGCGCCGCCTCGGAGAGGACCTCCTCCTGCCGGGGCAGGGGCTCGGCGTCGACGATGGCCAGCGGAGACGGCGCTGGTGCGGACATGAGCTGTCACTTCCTTCAGCGGTGGCACCGGGTGCCATGGCGTACGAATGGGGTTATTTCGCACCCGCTGTGCGGTCGGGTGCCTCTGATCAGTGGATAGTAGTTTCCTCATCGTGGAACTTCAATGGTTTGTTGATGTCGAGATTCTCTGAGTCGAGGAAAGCTGGCGCTCGGTGCCACCCCGTTCACTCCAGGTGTCCCAGGTCAGCCTCGGTGTCGATGTCCCAGGCCGCGGCCACGTCCCCGCACTCCACGAGGGTGAGCCCGGCCGCGTGCTCCTTCAGATAGGCGCGTGCCCCCCGGTCGCCGTGCGCACTCGCGAAGATGCCCGCCCAGTGCGCCGAACCGAACAGGACCGGGTGCCCGCGTACGCCGTCGTACGCCGCCGAGGCCAGCGACGACTCGTCCCGGTAGGCCGCGCGCACCCGGGCCACCGCCGCCGCCCCGATCCCCGGCTGGTCGACGAGCGAGACCAGGGCCGCCCGCGCGCCGGTCCCGGCCAGCGATTCCAGCCCGGCCCGCAGCGAGGAGCCCATGCCCTCCTCCCAGTCCGGGTTGTCCACCAGCACGCAGCCCGCCAGCGCCGCCCGCGCGCGTACGTCCCGCGCCCGCGCCCCCAGGACCACGTGCACGCGCCGGCAGCCCGCCGCGCGCAGCACGTCGGCCGCGTGGTCCACCAGCAGGCGCCCGCGGTGTTCGAGCAGCGCCTTGGGCCGCCCGCCGAGCCGCCGTCCGCCGCCGGCGGCCAGCACCAGACCGGCGACCTCGTCCTCTGCGACCGTCATACGCCCTCCCTGGGTGAAGGCCCGCGGACCCTACGGTTTCCGGGGCTGAATTTCGGTCCCCATGGTGGCGCGCCGGGGCCCGGTGGCGTTTACTGACGCGTCCGAGGACCGCGCTGCGTGACGACGACGTGCGAGGGGGAGGGCCGTGTTGCGGAGCTTGGGGCAGAGGCCGGTGACCGGCAGCGGAGAGGACCCGAAGGACCCGAGGGTGGCACAGCTGCGTACCGCGGTGTCCCGGTTGCGCCGGCAACTGGCCGCGCATCCCGCGGAGTTCTCCGACCGGGCGATTGCCGAGGACGAACTCGCCGCGCTCGCCGCGATGGCCGCGCACGGCGTCCCCGAGACCCCGCGGCTGCGCCGCTCGCTGCTGCTGATCGCCGGATCGATAGGCTCGGTCAGCGCCCTGGCGGCCGGCCTGACCGGCGTACGGGCCGCGGTGGACCTGTTCGGCGAGCCGCCGCGCGGCTGACGGCGGGCCTGCGCGGACCAGGGGGCCGGCCCCCGTGCGGATCGCAGGCCCGGCCCCGTGCGGACCAGAGTCCCGGCCTCGTGCAGAGCAGATCGGAGTCCCGGCCTCACGCGCACCGGAGTCCCGGCCTGCGTGGCCCGGCGGCCCGGCCCGTGCGGACCGGAGTCCCGGCCTGCGCGGACCAGAGGCCCCGGCCCCGCGCGCCTCGCCCGGGGAGTCCGGTGGTGTGGTCAGGGCCGGCGGCGCCGGACGAGCCCCTGCTCGGTGGCCGCCGCCACGGCCGCCGTACGCGACTCCACGCCCAGCTTGGCGTAGATGTGCACCAGATGGGACTTGACCGTGGCCTGGCTCAGAAACAGGCGCTTGCTGATTTCCAGGTTGGACAGGCCCTCCTGGACCAGTTCCAGCACCTCCAGCTCGCGGCGGCTGAGCGCGGCGGCGGGAGCGCGCATCCGGTCCATCAGGCGGTGCGCGACCGCCGGGGCCAGCGCGGAGCGGCCGGAGGCGGCGGTGCGCACCGCCGCGGCCAGCTCCTGGGGCGGGGCGTCCTTCAGCAGATAGCCGGCCGCCCCCGCCTCCACCGCGGCGAGGATGTCCGCGTCGGTGTCGTACGTGGTCAGCACCAGGACGCGCGGGGCGCCGGGCCGGGCGGTGATCGCCGCCGTCGCCTCCGCGCCGTGCGCGCCGCCGGGACCGAACTGCAGATCCATCAGCACCACGTCGACCCCGCCCGCCGCGGCCAGCTCCACGGCGCGCTCCGCCGTCGGCGCCTCCCCGGCGATCTCGAAATCGGGCTCGGCGGACAGCACGGCCTTGAGGCCCGCGCGGACCACGGGATGGTCGTCCGCCAGCAGCAGCCGGATCGTCACGCGCCGCCCCCGGGCCGCGCCGCGGCGGCCGGGTACGGCAGGGTGACCGCCACCGCCGTGCCCTGCCCGGGCGCTGACTCCACCGCGAACGTGCCGCCCAGCGCCTCGGCGCGCGAGCGCATCGCGGGCAGCCCGAACCCGCCGTCCGCCGGACCGCAGGCCGCGCCCGCGCCGACGGGGACCGCCTCCGGTACGAAACCGGTCCCGTCGTCGACCACGTCGAGCGCCACCGCCGTGTCCATGAAGCTCAGGGTGATCTCCGCGCGGCCGGCCCGGGCGTGCCGCAGGGTGTTGCCGAGCGCCGACTGGGCGATCCTGAGCAGCGCCACCTCGTAGGGGGTGGGCAGCCCGGCCGGGGCGCCGCTCACCGAGAAACGCACCGTGGGCGGGCCCGCCGCGCGCGAGCAGAGCCGTTCCAGCGCCCCGGCCAGCGAGCCGTGCTCCAGGTCCGGCGGGGTCAGCGCGCGCACGAAACGGCGGGCCTCGGCCAGATTGTCCTGCGCGGTGGCGCGGGCCTGCTCGATGTGCGCGGCGGCCG
Source organism: Streptomyces sp. NPDC047017 (assembly GCF_040644175.1). Lineage (NCBI taxonomy): Bacteria > Bacillati > Actinomycetota > Actinomycetes > Kitasatosporales > Streptomycetaceae > Streptomyces > Streptomyces sp. NPDC047017. Next base: position 79,180 of record NZ_JBEYVW010000015.1, read on the forward strand.
GCGAGCCCGCGGGCATCGCGCGCTGGGCGGCGCGCAGCAGGAGCTGGATGCTGGACAGGCCCTGGGCGAGTGTGTCGTGGATCTCCCGGGCCAGCCGCTCGCGCTCGGCGAGGGTGCCCGCGGCGCGCTCGGCGCCGGCGAGTTCGGCGCGGGTGGCCACCAACTCCTCGATCAGCTCGCGGCGCCGCTCGCTCTCCCGGTACAGGGCCTCGTAGCCGAGCACCGTGGCGACCGCGACCGCCGCGCCCAGCAACGGGCCGATGAACGCGCCCGGCCCCGCCTGCCCGCCGTGCCCGGTGAACCCGGCGATCGCCGCCGCCGCGGTCGCCGTCACCGCGGGCAGGCCCCAGCGCACCGGCAGCAGGTGCAGCTGGAGGAAGTACAGCGGGAACGCCGCCCACACGGCCGCCGGGGAGAAGACCAGCAGCACCAGCCAGGCCGCGCCGAGCGCCGCCAGCCACAGCGAGGCCGTACGGCGTGAGCGCCGCACCGGCGGACTCAGCACACCGCAGGCGAACACCGCGCCGGTCGCGAGCGCCGCGGCCACCGCCGCCGGGCTGTCCGCCCGGACCGCGGCGAACACGAGCAGGCCCGCGAACAGCGCGTACAGGCACAGGCGCAGGGCGGCGACGACGGGGGAGTGGGGGCGGACGTCCATGGCGGGTCCAGCGTAAGCGGGCCGGGCGCGCCGCCGGTCAACCGAAAGGTGGAAAGCCGGCTGCCTCCTTCGGCCCGGGACGAGCGTGCTCCGGCGCGATGCCCCGGCGGGCGCGCGCCCAGGAGGGTGGGGCCATGTTCGTCGCATGGAGAGACCTCCGGTTCGCCAAGGGGCGGTTCGCCCTGATGGGAGCCGTGGTCACACTGATCACCCTGCTGGTGGGGCTGCTGTCCGGGCTGACCGCCGGGCTCGCCGAGGAGAACACCTCGGCGGTCGAGGGCCTGCCCGCCGACCACCTCGCCTTCGCCGCGCCGCCGGGCGGCCGACCGGTGTCCTTCACCGGCTCCTCGCTGCCGCCGTCCGCGCTCGGCGCCTGGGCGCGGCGGGTGCCGTACGCCGAACCGGTCGCGATCGGCACGGTGGAGGCCGCCGCCGGGAGCCGTACGGCGGCGCTGTCGGTGTTCGCGGTGCGGCCCGCCTCCGGTCTCGCGCCCGCCGGTGTCGCGCCCGGCCGGGCGGTGCTCTCGCACCGGGCCGCCGCGGAACTGGGCGTGGCCGCCGGGGACCGGGTGCGCCTGGGGTCCGTCACCTGGACGGTCGCGGCCGTCTCGGGCGACGCCTCCTACAGCCACACGCCCGTGGTGTGGACGGCGTGGGACGGCGGCCGGGCCACGGTGATCGCGCTGCGCACCCACGGCGCCGAGGTGGCCGCCGCCGACCGGGCCGCCGGGACCAGGACCCTCGCCAAGCGGGACGCGCCGGCCGCCATCGGCTCCTACCAGGCGGAGAACGGCTCGCTGCAGCTGATGCGCGGCTTCCTGTTCGCCATCTCCGCGCTGGTCGTCGGGGCCTTCTTCACGGTGTGGACCATCCAGCGGTCCCCCGACATCGCGGTGCTCAAGGCGCTCGGGGCCGCCACCCGGGACCTGCTCTTCGACGCGCTGGGGCAGGCGGCGCTGCTGCTGACCGCCGGGGCCCTGCTCGGGACCGCCCTCGCGAGCCTGGCCGGCGTGCTGGTACGGGGCGGGTCGGTGCCGTTCGTGCTCGACGTCTCCACCGTGCTGGTGCCCGCCGCGGTGATGATCGCCCTCGGTGTGCTGGGCGCCGGCCTGTCCGTCCGGCGGATCACCGCCGTCGATCCGCTGACCGCGCTGGGAGGCGTGCGATGAGCCTCGTCCTCGATCCGTTGACCGCGTGGGGAGGCGTGCGATGAGCCTCGTCCTCGACGACATCACCCTGACCTACCCCGACGGGGACGGCCGGCTGACCGCCCTGGACCGGGTCCGCCTTGAGGTGCCCGCGGGCACCGTCACCGCCGTGGTGGGACCGTCCGGCTCGGGCAAGTCCAGCCTGCTCGCGGTCGCGGCCACGCTGATCACACCGGACAGCGGGCGGGTGTACGTGGACGGGGCGGCGACGGCCTCCCTGAGCGCCGCCGAACGCGCGGTGCTGCGGCGGCGCCGCATCGGCATCGTCTTCCAGCAGCCGAACCTGCTGCCCTCGCTGACGGCGCTGGAGCAGCTGGAGGTCATGGCCCGCCTGGACGGCCGCCGGCCGGCGGCGGGCCGCGCCCGGGAGCTGCTGGCCGCGGTCGGCCTGGACGGCCAGGCGCACCGGCGCCCGCACCAGCTCTCCGGCGGCCAGCGCCAGCGCGTCAACATCGCCCGCGCGCTGGTGAACGAGCCGTCCGTGCTCCTGGTCGACGAACCCACCAGCGCCCTCGACCACGAACGCGGCGCGGCCGTCCTCGCCCTGCTGACCCGCCTGACCCGCGAGCGGGACACGGCGACCGTCCTGGTCACCCACGACCACACCCACCTGGGCGCGGCGGACGCGGTGCGGGAGATGCGCGACGGCAGGCTGTCGGCCCGCGCCGGCTGAGGCGGGGCGGGGGCGGCGCCGGGCCGTCGCTCAGGCCGCGGGGCCCGCGCTGGTCAGGGCCTGCGACAGCTCGGCGGCCACCTGCTGCAGGACCGGGACGATGCGCTCGGTCACCGACTCGGTGACGCGGCCCGCCGGGCCGGAGATGGAGATCGCGGCGGCGGTCGGCGAGTCGGGCACCGAGACGGCGACGCAGCGGACCCCTATCTCCTGCTCGTTGTCGTCCATGGCGTAGCCGAGTTCCCGCACGTCCTTCAGGGCGGCCAGGAAGCCGTCCGCCGTGGTGATCGTCTTCTCCGTGGTGGCGGGCATCCCGGTGCGCGACAGCAGGGCGCGCACCTCGTGGTCCGGGGTGTGCGCGAGGAGCGCCTTGCCCACACCGGTGGAGTGCGGCAGCACCCGCCGGCCGACCTCGGTGAACATCCGCATGGAGTGCCGGGAGGGCACCTGCGCCACGTACACGATCTCGTCGCCGTCCAGCAGCGCCATGTTGGCGGTCTCGCCGGTCTCGTCGACGAGGCGGGCCAGATAGGGGCGGGCCCAGGTGCCGAGCAGCCGGGACGCGGACTCGCCCAGGCGGATCAGCCGGGGGCCGAGCGCGTACCGCCGGTTCGGCTGCTGCCGGACGTACCCGCAGGCCACCAGGGTGCGCATCAGGCGGTGGATGGTCGGCAGCGGCAGGCCGCTGGCCGCCGAGAGTTCACTGAGACCCACCTCGCCGCCCGCGTCCGCCATCCGCTCGAGGAGATCGAAGGCCCGCTCTAGGGACTGGACGCCACCGCTGGCGGCGGGCTTGGCGGAGTCGGTGGTGCTGGCGCTGGACGTCGGCACGGCGCGTTCCTTTCGGGGCTGGCAGGAAGGGCAAAAGCCTACCCGGGGGCCGGTTGACTCCCTGCCTGTACGGAACTACGTTCTGTCTGTTGGAATCTTAATTCCGCTTTGTGGAAACGTCCAGAGTGTGCCCGGCCACTCGTTGTCCAGCAGTGTGCCCCTTGACGGGGCGAGGGCGGGAGTGAAGACTCCTTCAACAGAACGTTGAAGTCCGTTACATGGGTGTACATGCGTGTACATGGACGTCTGTGGGTGTACATCCCCCTGCGTCCCGTTTCCCGGAAGCATGGCGGCGACGAAGAGAGGGGTCCGGGTGTCCGACGCTGAACTGGTGCTGCGCTCGACACGGGTCATCACGCCCGAGGGGACGCGCCCCGCGTCCGTCGAGGTCGCCGGCGGCACGATCACGGCCGTACTGCCCTACGACGCGCCGGTACCGGCCGGCGCCCGCCTGGAGGACCTCGGTGACGACGTCCTGCTGCCCGGCCTGGTCGACACCCACGTCCATGTGAACGACCCCGGCCGCACCGAGTGGGAGGGCTTCTGGACCGCCACCCGCGCGGCCGCGGCCGGCGGCATCACCACCCTGATCGACATGCCGCTCAACTCCCTGCCGCCCACCACCACGGTGGACCACCTGCGCGTCAAGCAGGACGTGGCCCGGGACAAGGCGCACATCGATGTCGGCTTCTGGGGCGGCGCCCTGCCCGACAACGTCAAGGACCTGCGCCCGCTGCACGACGCCGGCGTCTTCGGCTTCAAGGCGTTCCTGTCGCCCTCCGGCGTGGAGGAGTTCCCGCACCTGTCCCAGGACCAGCTGGGCACCTCGCTCGCCGAGATAGCCGGCTTCGACGGTCTGCTGATCGTGCACGCGGAGGACCCGCACCACCTCGACGCCGCCCCGCAGCACGGCGGCCCCCGGTACACCGACTTCCTCGCCTCCCGTCCGCGCGACGCCGAGGACACCGCCATCGCCACGCTGATCGCCCAGGCCAAGCGGCTGAACGCGCGCGTGCACGTGCTCCACCTCTCCTCCAGCGACGCGCTGCCGCTGATCGCCGAGGCCAGGGCCGAGGGCGTACGGATCACGGTCGAGACCTGCCCGCACTACCTGACCCTGACCGCCGAGGAGGTCCCGGACGGCGCCAGCGAGTTCAAGTGCTGCCCGCCCATCCGCGAGGCCGCCAACCAGGACCTGCTCTGGCAGGCGCTGGCCGACGGCACCATCGACTGCGTCGTCACCGACCACTCGCCCTCCACCGCCGACCTCAAGACGGACGACTTCGCCACCGCCTGGGGCGGCATCTCCGGCCTCCAGCTCAGCCTGTCCGCCGTGTGGACCGAGGCCCGCGGGCGCGGTCACGGCCTGGAGGACGTGGTCCGCTGGATGTCAGCGCGCACCGCCGCCCTGGCCGGCCTGGACCGCAAGGGCGCCATCGAGGCCGGCCGCGACGCCGACTTCGCCGTGCTCGCCCCCGACGAGACCTTCACCGTCGACCCGGCCGCCCTCCAGCACCGCAACCGCGTCACCGCGTACGCGGGCCGCACCCTGCACGGCGTGGTGAAGTCCACCTGGCTGCGCGGCGAACGCATCGTCGAGGCCGGCGAGTTCAGCGCACCGAAGGGCCGCCTGCTGACCCGGCCCCACTGAACCACCTCCCGCCCGCGCGGGCGCGTGACCAGCCTCCGCACCCGCGCCCACCCGCACCGGCCGACTCCCGAAAGGAAGCACTGATCACCGTGACGGCGACTCCTCGTTTCACCGGCGACGCGAACCCCTACGGAGGCGGTGACCCGTACGCCGACTACCGCACCGCCGACCTCCCCTTCACCCAGTACGCTAACCTCGCCGACCGCCGGCTCGGCGCCGGGGTGATCGCCGCCAACGACGAGTTCTTCGCCCAGCGCGAGAACCTGCTGGTGCCCGAGCCCGCCGAGTTCGACCCCGAGCACTTCGGGCACAAGGGCAAGGTCATGGACGGCTGGGAGACCCGCCGCCGCCGCGGTGCCTCCGCCGACCACCCCTGGCCCACCGAGGACGACCACGACTGGGCGCTGGTCCGCCTGGGCGCGCCCGGCGTCGTCCGCGGCGTCGTCGTCGACACCGCGCACTTCCGCGGCAACTACCCGCAGGCCGTGTCGATCGAGGCCACCAGCGTGCCGGGCTTCCCGTCCCCGGCCGAACTCCTCGCCGACGACGTCAAGTGGACCACCCTCGTCCCGCGCACCCCGATCGGCGGCCACGCGGCCAACGGCTTCGAGGTCGACGTCGAGCAGACCTTCACGCACCTGCGCGTCAACCAGCACCCCGACGGCGGCATCGCGCGGCTGCGCGTGTACGGCGAGGTCGTGCCCGACCCGCGGTGGCTGGCCGCGCTCGGCACCTTCGACGTGGTCGCCCTGGAGAACGGCGGCCGGGTCGAGGACGCCTCGAACCTCTTCTACTCGCCGGCCACCAACACCATCCAGCCGGGCCGCTCGCGCAAGATGGACGACGGCTGGGAGACCCGCCGCCGCCGCGACCAGGGCAACGACTGGATCAGCTACCGGCTGGCCGCCCGGTCCGAGATCCGTGCCGTCGAGATCGACACCGCCTACCTCAAGGGCAACAGCGCCGGCTGGGCGTCGGTGTCCGTCAAGGACGGCGAGGACGGCGAGTGGCGCGAGATCCTGCCGCGCACCCGCTGCCAGCCCGACACCAACCACCGCTTCGTCCTGTCCGAGCCCGTCGCCGCCACGCACGCGCGCGTGGACATCTTCCCGGACGGAGGCATCTCCCGCCTGCGCCTGTTCGGCTCCCTGACCGAGGAGGGGACCGCGCGCCTGGCGGCTCGGCACCAGGAACTGGGGGGCTGAGCCCCGCCGGGACCCGCACGGAGTCCCGCAGGAACCGCGCTGCGTAGGAACCGCGCTGCGCAGGACCGCGCCGCGGAGTCAGGCCCTCGACCAGGCCCGCGGGGCGCACCGGCTTGACAGCACCGGTGCGCCCCGCGTCGCCTCACCCCGCTCGCGGCGTCTTCGCCCTCACGCTGCGTGCCCGCCGTCCACCGCGGACTCGGCCCCGGTGACATAGGACGCTTCGGCGCCCGCGAGACAGGCGACCATGGACGCCACCTCGTCGGCGGTGCCGAAGCGGCCCAGTGCCGTCATCGCGGCCTGACCGGCGGTGTACGGTCCGTCGGCCGGGTTCATGCCGGTGTCCACGGGACCGGGGTGGACGATGTTCGCCGTGATCCCGCGCGGCCCGGGACGCGCTGGGTCATGCAGGGAGCCGACGGTGATGATCCGGCCGCCCCGCCCCATCAGCGCGGCGGCCTGCCGGCAGGCCAGGAAGACGGCCCGCACGTTCACCGCGAGGACCCGTTCCAGGTCGGCGGGGGACAGGCTCTCCAGCGGGCCGAGCAGCCCTACCCCGGCGTTGTCCACCAGCACATCGAGCGCCCCCAGCTCCTGGGGCCGCACGGTCGACGGCCTCGGCCGGCTCCCGCGCGTCGGCCGCGTCCGCGCGCAGCACCACCGCCCGCCGCCCGAGCCGCTGCACCGCCCGTACGACGTCCTCGGCCGCCTCCTTCGCGTTCACATAGGTGAGCGCCACATCGGCGCCCTGGCGCGCGAGGGCGCCGTCGCCGCGCCGAGTACTTCACGGCGCAGGGCGGCGAGGGCACGGTCGGCTTCGCGGGCGTGCTGCCCGGCGAGATGCGCGCGCTGGAGCTGGACGGCACGCGCGCGTGGTTCGCGGAGAAGGACGCCTTCGTCGCCGCCGAGTCCACCGTCGACTTCGGCATCGCCTTCACCGGCGGGCGCACCGGCATGGCCGGCGGCGAGGGCTTCGTCCTGGAGAAGTTCACCGGGCACGGCACGGTGATCATCGCGGGCGCCGGCAACTTCATCGACCTCGACCCGGCGGACTTCGGCGGCCGTATCGAGGTCGACACCGGCTGCGTCGTCGCCTTCGAGGAGGGCATCCGCTACGGCGTCCAGCGCGTCGGCGGCCTGAACCGCCAGGGCCTGATGAACGCCGTCTTCGGCGGCGAGGGCCTGTCCCTGGCCACCCTGGAGGGCAGCGGCCGGGTCATCCTCCAGTCCCTCACCATCGAGGGCCTGGCCAACGCCCTGCGCAAGGCCCAGGGCGGCGACAAGCAGGGACCGACCGGGGGACTGCTCTCGACGCACGCCGGATGACACGGCGAGCGAGCACACCGGCCCCCGGCAGGGGACCGCCCGCCCGTCCCCGCCGGCCCCGCCCGGCCCTGCCGGTCCGCCCGCGGCGCTGCCGTATGAACGTCGGGCGAACACCCGTCCCCGCAGGTCAACCCCCGATGAATTCACCGGACTTGCCAGGGAACTCCACGGCTTTGACATTGACATGCCACTGTCTACGCGCGTCATCATGAGCCCATGACCTTCCCCCCGCGCATGTCCCGCATCGGCGCCGCCGGCGCCCTCCTGGCCGCCCTCCTGGTGGGCGGCACCGTCTCCGCCGGCCAGGCCGCCGCCGCCCCCGCCTCGGTCGGCAGCGTCTGCTACGCCGCCCTGCCCTCCCAGGCGCACGACACGCTCGACCTGATCGACCAGGGCGGCCCCTTCCCCTACGACCAGGACGGCGTCGTCTTCCAGAACCGCGAGGGCGTGCTGCCCAGCCAGTCGGCCGGCTATTACCACGAGTACACCGTGATCACGCCCGGTTCCCCCACCCGCGGCGCCCGGCGCGTCGTCACCGGCGAGCAGAGCCAGGAGGACTACTACACCGGGGATCACTACGAGACGTTCGACCTGATCGACTTCGGCTGCTGAACCGGGCGGCCGGGCGACCGGGCGGCCCCCACCGGCCGCCCGGCGCCGGGATCACAGCTTGCGGCCGCTGTCGGCGACGGCGAACAGGGCGCAGGCCAGCACGATCAGGGCGAAACTCGTGAACACCTCGTAGCCGTGCAGGACCGGCAGGAGCCGCACCACCCCCACGTGCCAGTGCGTGAACTGCTGCACGAAACCCAGCACGCCCTGCAGCAGAGCGAGGAACCCGACGACCTCCAGCACCTTCTTCATGTCCCCGAGCCTCACCCGGAACGCCGCTCGCGCGCATCGGCCGCGGGGTGCGCGGTGACCGTCGAGAGTCTGCTGTTCACGCCCGACAGGCAGACGAAGGTCTACGTTCGTGCGACTCCGGTGGCCCCGCTCCCCGATACCGGGACCGAGGCGCCCCAGCACTCCCGGGCACTCCCGGGCATTCACGCCTCTTCCGGTGCCCCGCCGATGCCCTTGCCTCTGATCGGAGTTCCGTCCGGGGCGAACGAGTGGGGGAAGGTGAAGGCGTGCGGCGCGGAACCGTGCTCGTGGACGTGTTCCAGCCTGGAAACCCCGTCCTGCCAGAGGGGTATCGCGCCGTCGGAGACCCACCAGAACACGTGATTCGGGTGTCCTGTCCTCTCGAACCAGTCGTAACGCCGGTTCAGCGCCGCACGGTGCGGACCGGTGTAGACGGCGTCGAAGGCGGGGCGCAGGCCGGTCCAGAGGGAGAGGGACGTGGCCAGGGCGGTGGTCTCCCGCGTACGGCCCTTGCCGTACCAGACCGGTACGGCGAACTCTCCCCAAGCACCCCAGTCCGCCTCGAAGAGCGTGCCCCGGTCGCCGTCTGCCGCTTCGGCACGCGCGAGGTACCCGGGGTGCCGGCCGATCTCCCGGTAGACGGTCTCACCGATGTCGTAGAACTCGTCCGTGAGGGGTGCGGGATCGGCGAGAGGTGATTTCAGGACGCCGAATGTGTACAGCGCAAGACGGGGCATGCGTCTCTCCCTGGTCGGGGGTGCCTGGTGTGGACCCGTTTCGGCGGCTCACGCACGGGGGCGGGGATTCGCGGACATGCCGAACTCACCCATGGCGGGTGGCTCAGCCTGCGGGAACTCCCGTACGACCGTGGGCGATCGCCGAGGGCCAGGTGAAGGTAGCTGCCTCTGCGGGCCATGTCGAAGTTGCTTTATTCCGGTCCGAGTGGCCTCGTGCACCGGCCATCGCGGGCGCTCGACAGTGATCAGATCGTGGTGTCGACGCGAGGCGCGCCGTGACCGGCGGAAGTCCACAGTCCGCGTCAGGTGGCGCGACTTAAGTCGACGCCCCGGCGACCTTGGTCGCGGGAGTGCTCCGCCGGTGGGGAGCAGGCTCCGCCGTTGCGTAGATTTGTCGACTGTGACAGGTGACGGACTGATGCAGGGACCGCGGGCGGCGACCGGACGGCGGTGGTGGCTGCCGTCGGCGGTGGCCGACGTGCTCGACCCGGCCCCCGACGCCGCGCGCTCCGGCCGCTCCCGGCGCACCGCGCGCGACTGGGTCGTCGACTTCTCCTGCTTCCTGCTGGCCGCCGGTCTCGGACTGGCCGCGGCCGAATCCCTGGGCCAGGAGCCGGGCCTGCCGCACCCCCTCGCCGTGGCCGACCAGGCGGTCGGCGCGCTCGCCTGCGGCGCCCTGTGGCTGCGCCGCCGCCATCCCGTCGCCCTGGCCGTCGCGATGATCCCGGTCGGCCTCGTCTCCAACACCTCGGGCGGGGTCGGCCTCGTCGCCCTCTTCACCCTCGCGGTGCACCGGCCCTTCCGGTACGTCGCCTGGGTCGGCGGTGCCCAGCTCGCCCTCGTCCCGGTCTTCTACTGGCTGCGCCCGGACCCCGACCTGCCCTTCGCGGGCGTCATCGCCTTCACCGCCGTGCTGACGCTCACGGTCATCGGCTGGGGCATGTTCGTACGGTCCAAGCGGCAGCTCATGGTGAGCCTGCGGGACCGGGCGCGGCGCGCCGAGACCGAGGCGCGGCTGCGCGCCGAGCAGGCGCAGCGGCTCGCCCGCGAGGCCATCGCCCGGGAGATGCACGACGTCCTCGCGCACCGGCTCACGCTGCTGAGCGTGCACGCCGGCGCACTGGAGTTCCGGCCCGACGCGCCCCGCACGGAGATCGGGCGGGCCGCGGGGATCATCCGGGAGAGCGCGCACGAGGCGTTGCAGGACCTGCGGGAGATCATCGGCGTCCTGCGCGCGGGCGACGCCGACGACGGCGGGCGCCCCCAGCCGACCCTGGCCGCGCTGGACGCGCTGGTCGCCGAGTCCCGCGAGGCCGGCATGAAGGTCGTCCTGGTCGACCGGGTCCGCGAGCCGGAGGCGGCACCCGCCTCGGTCGGCCGCACCGCGTACCGCATCGCCCAGGAGGCCCTGACCAACGCCCGCAAGCACGCCCCCGGCACGGAGGTCACGGTGACCCTCACCGGCGCCCCGGGCCAGGGCCTCGCCGTCCATGTACGCAATCCGCCCCCGGACGGCGAGGTCCCGCACGTCCCGGGCTCCGGCCAGGGCCTGATCGGCCTCACCGAACGAGCCACCCTGGCCGGCGGCACCCTGCACCACGGCCCGACCCCGAACGGCGGCTTCGAGGTACGGGCCCGGCTGCCGTGGGGGTGAGGCGCCTGGGCGCGCTGCGGCGTGGGTGACACGGGAGGCCCGGGAGACACGGGAGACACGGGAGGCCCGGGACGCCCGGCTGCCCGGGACGCCTGGCTGCCCAGGGTGCCTGGCGACCCAGACCCGTCCGACTGCTGGGCCACCGGCTGCCGTACTGCCATGCTGCCGGACCCTCAAGGCCGCAACACGACCCGCCGCCCACGCAGCTCCCCCCGCTCCATCCGCCGGTGCACGTCCGCCGTCGCGCTGAGGGGCTGGTACTCGATCGCGCGCGGGCGCAGGCCGCCCGCCGCCAGCCGTTCGTTGACCGCTGCCGCCGCCTCGGCCAGTTCCCCGGCCGTGGCGTGCGAGATGACGAAACCGCGCACGGAACCGTCCTTCATGTACAGCGGCCCGGTCGGCAGGGCCGTGACCGGCTCGTCCCGGGCCCCGGCCAGCAGGACGATCCGGCCGCGGAGGGCGAGCAGGGCGACGGCGGTGCGCAGCTCGTTGTGCCCGGAGGTGTCCACGTGCACGTCGACCCCGTCCGGGGCGAGCGCCGCCAGCCGCACGGCGAGATCCTCCGCTCGGTAGTCCACGACATCCGCCGCGCCCAGGGAGCGTACGCGGGCGTGGTCACGGGGCGCGGCCGTCGCGAGCACGCGAGCCCCCGCGGCCGCCGCCAGCTCCACCAGCGCGCCGCCCACGTTGCCGCCCGCGCCACCCACCAGGACCGTCTCCCCGGCGCGCAGCCCGCCGTGGGTGAACAGGGCCAGGAAGGCGGTGGCGGCGGGGTGGAACACGGCCACCGCCTCCTCGGGGCGCACGCCCGGCGGCAGCCGGTAGAGGCGGTCGGCCGGCACCGCCGCCTGCTCGGCCGCGGCCCCCTGCCGTCCGTCGTGGCCGAGGCTGTCGCACCACACCCTCTCGCCCGCGGCGAACCCCGCCCCGTCCGCCGCCACCGTGCCCACCAGATCGCGCCCCACCACGAACGGGAACGGCAGCGGCGTACGGAACAGCCCGGAGCGCACGAACGTGTCCACCGGGTCGACCGTGGTCGCCAGCACGTCCACCAGCACCTCCCCGGGCCCCGGCACCGGAGCGGGCAGCTCGCCCCAGTGGATCAGCTCGCACGGGCCCAGCTCTTCGACGTACGCGGCACGCATGCACGCCTGTCTTCCCACGCAGGCGGCGCGTACGCGCCCTCGGGGACCTCGGCGGGTCCCGTCGCCGGCGGGGAGCCGGTATGGCCGGGGCGGCGGCCGTTTGGTTGGCTGGGCCCATGACCGTGATCCGAGTGCTCCTCGTCGACGACGACCCCCTGGTGAGGGCCGGGCTGTCCTTCATGCTGGGCGGTGCCGCCGACATCGAGATCGTCGGTGAGGCGGCCGACGGCGGCGAGGTCGGGGAGCTGACCGACCGGACCCGTCCGGACGTCGTCCTCATGGACGTACGGATGCCGGGCGTGGACGGCCTCACGGCGACGGAACGGCTGCTCGCCCGCCCCGACGCGCCGCAGGTCATGGTCCTGACCACCTTCCACGCCGACGAGCAGGTGCTGCGCGCGCTGCGGGCCGGCGCCGCCGGGTTCCTCCTCAAGGACACCCCGCCGGACCGGATCGTCGAGGCGGTGCGCCGGGTGGCGGCCGGCGACCCCGTGCTCTCGCCCACCGTCACCCGCCAGCTGATGCGGCACGCGGCCGGTACCGCCGCCGACGACCGGCGCTCCCGCGCGCGTGAGCGCCTGGCCGCCCTCAACGACCGCGAGCGCGAGGTGGCCGTCCGCGTCGGCCGGGGGCTGGCCAACGCGCAGATCGCCGCCGAGCTGTACATGAGCGTGGCCACCGTCAAGACCCACGTCTCCCGCGTCCTGGCCAAGCTCTCCCTCACCAACCGCGTGCAGATCGCCCTGCTCGCCCACGACGCCGGACTCCTCGACGAGGACGCGTCGTAGAGCGGTAGAGCGGTAGAGCGGTAGAGCCGTGGAGCGGTGGAGCGGTAGAGCGGTAGAGAAGGTGAAGAAGATCGTGTCGGCGGGCACTTCGGGCCGGGGTCGCGCGTTGTCCGGTCAGGGAGCCGACGGGGCCCCGGACGACGGGAGTGGTGATGGCGGACGTGATCGACCTCGCGGAGTACGGCGCCGCGTTCCGCGCCGACCCGCACCCCGTCTACGCCGAACTGCGCGCCCTCGGCCCGGTCCACCGGGTGCGGCTGCCGCCGCCCGAGGCGTACGAGACCTGGCTGGTCGTCGGGTACGAGGAGGCCCGCGCGGCCCTCGCCGACCCCCGGCTCGCCAAGGACGTCACCACCGCGATGGACGCGATCCCGGTGGAGGACGCGATCGGCAAGCACCTGCTGATCACCGACCCGCCGCAGCACACCCGGCTGCGCTCGCTGGTCACCCGCGCCTTCACCGCCCGCCGCGTCGAGGCGCTGCGGCCCCGGGTCCAGGCGATCACCGACGAGCTGCTGGACGCGATGCTGCCGCACGGCCGGGCCGATCTGGTGGAGGAGTTCGCCTTCCCGCTGCCCCTCACGGTCATCTGCGAGCTGCTCGGGGTGCCCGAGATCGACCGGGGCGCGTTCCGGGAGATGTCCAACGAGGTCGTCGCGCCCACCAGCGAGGAGGCGGCCATCGAGGCCGTGGACCGGCTCGGCGCGTATCTCACCGGCCTGATCGAGGACAAGCGGTCCGCCGGTCCGGCCGACGACCTGCTCGGCGCCCTGATCCGCACCACCGCCGAGGACGGCGACCGCCTCTCGCCGGGCGAGCTGCGCGGCATGGCCTTCCTGCTGCTGATCGCGGGCCACGAGACCACGGTCAACCTCATCGCCAACACGGTGCGCGCCCTGCTCGCCCACCCCGCCCAGCTCGCCGCGGTGCTGGCCGACCCCGGCCTCCTCGACGGCGCCGTCGAGGAGACGCTGCGCTACGAGGGCCCGGTGGAGAGCGCCACCTTCCGGTACGCGGCCGAGCCCCTGGAGATCGCGGGCACCGCCATCGCCCCGGGCGAGCCGGTGCTGGTCGGGATCGCCGCCGCCGGCCGGGACGGCGGCCGCTATCCGTCCCCGGACCGCTTCGACGTCCGCCGCGACACCCGCGGCCACCTCGCCTTCGGCCACGGCATCCACTTCTGTCTCGGCGCGCCCCTGGCCCGCCTGGAGGCCCGCGTCGCCCTGCGCTCCCTCCTGCACCGGGCCCCCGCCCTCGCCCTCGACGGCCCGTCCGGGGAGTGGCTGCCGGGCATGCTGATCCGGGGCACCCGCACCCTCCCGGTGCGCTGGTAGCACGCTCGGAGCCTTCGGGTGCCCCTGGCAGCCATCAGCCGCTGGACCCTGGGCCGGTCAGCAGCCGCTGACCCCCGGGCCGGTCACCCGAGCGCGGAGCGCGTGCCGTCCGGGATCTCCGGCAGGGCCACCGGGCGGTGCTCGCGGCGGGACAGCTCGCAGGCCTCGGCGACCCGCAGCGCCTGCAACCCCTCGTACCCGTCGCACGGATTGGGCCGCTCCCCGCGGACGACCTCGACGAAGGCGGTCAGCTCGGCCTCGTACGCCGGGCCGAAGCGGTCGAGGAACCCGGTCCAGGGCTGGTCCGCGGCCGGCGGACCGGTCGGCTCGGTGGACGCGATCGGCGTACGGTCGTCCAGGCCCACCACGATCTGGTCCCGCTCCCCGGCCAGCTCCATGCGGACGTCGTAACCGGCGCCGTTGAGCCGGGTCCCCGTCGCCGTGACCAGGGTGCCGTCGTCGAGCGTGAGCACGGCCGCGCCGGTGCCGACGTCGCCCGCGTCGCGGAACACCCCGGGCCCGCCGTCGGACCCGGACGCGTACACGTCGACGATCTCGCGCCCGGTCACCCACCGCACCATGTCGAAGTCGTGGATCAGCGTGTCCCGGAACAGCCCGCCGGACAGCGCCAGCCAGTCCGCCGGCGGCGGGGCCGGGTCCGAGGTGAGCGCGCGCACGGTGTGCAGCCGGCCCAGCCGCCCGGAGCGGACCGCATCCCGCGCCCCCGCGTACCCCCTGTCGAAACGGCGCTGGAAGCCCATCTGCAGCACGGTCCCGGCCGCCGCCACCTCGGCGAGCGCGTGCAGGGTGCCCGGCAGGTCCAGCGCGACCGGCTTCTCGCAGAACACCGGGAGCCCGGAGCGCGCCGCCCGGCCGATCAGCTCGGCGTGTGCCGCGGTCGCCGTCGCGATCACCACCGCGTCCACGCCCCAGGTGAAGATCTCGTCCACCCCGGGCGCCGCCGTCTCGCCCAGCCGGTGGGCCAGCCCCTGCGCCCGCGCCGGATCGACGTCCGTGAGGATCAGCGAGCCGACCTCGCGATGACGGCTGAGCGTGTTCGCGTGAACGGTGCCGATCCGGCCCGTACCGATGACCCCGATGCGCATGGGAACAAGGTGAGGGCGCACCCCCGGCACTGTCAATGCATATGTCCGGACAACGTGACGATACGACTTCCCGTCAACCGGCCCCAGGGCTACGCTCGGGCCGTGCCCAAACCAGTTCTGGACCCCACCGCGTCCCTCGCGCTCCGGGTGGACCGGAGTTCCCCGGTGCCGCTGTACTACCAGCTGGCGCAGCAGCTCGAAGCGGGGATCGAGCAGGGCGCGCTCCCGCCCGGCAGCCTGCTGGGCAACGAGATCGAACTCGCCGCACGCCTCGGCCTGTCCCGGCCCACCGTCCGCCAGGCCATCCAGACGCTCGTCGACAAGGGCCTGCTGGTGCGCCGCCGCGGGGTCGGCACCCAGGTCGTGCACAGCAGGGTCAAGCGCCCGCTGGAGCTGAGCAGCCTCTACGACGACCTGGCGGCGGCCGGACAGCGGCCGACGACGAAAGTACTGGTCAACACGGTCGTCACAGCGTCCGCCGAGATCGCCGGGGCGCTGGGCGTGGCCGAGGGCAGCGAGGTGCACCGCGTCGAACGGCTGCGGCTCGCCGCCGACGAGCCGCTGGCGTACCTGATCAACCACCTGCCCCCCGGCCTGCTCGACCTGGACACCGCGCGCCTTGAGGCCACCGGCCTGTACCGGCTGCTGCGCGCCGCCGGGATCACCCTGCACAGCGCCCGCCAGACCATCGGCGCCCGGGCCGCCGCCGCGGCCGAGGCCGAGCGGCTGGGGGAGCAGGAGGGCGCCCCGCTGCTCACCATGGAACGCACCACCTTCGACGACACCGGCCGTACGGTCGAGTTCGGCGCCCACGCCTACCGGCCGTCCTGCTACTCCTTCGAGTTCCAGCTGCTCGTACGGTCCTGAGATCGCTCACGCGGTCGTTAGATCGCTCGTACGGCCCGGCGGCCCGGCGGTCGCTCGTACCGTCGCTCGTAGGTCCCGGGACTGCCTCCCCGCGCTTCCGGGACTGCCTCCCCGCGCTTCCGGCACTGTCTCCCCGCGCTCCCGGGACTGCCTCCCGGCCGCGGGCGGGCGTATCATCACGCCTTCCGGTGCCCCGTACCCGCCGCGCCTCGACCGGGCGATCCCGCACCATGTCCGGACAAAACGGCGGCCGACCGCTCCCCGGCGGTGCACCCATCCGCACCGGTGTCCGATAATGCGATGTTCGGGGCTGATGCGATGGTCGTCGGCCCCGTACGTACGTTCGAACACGGCGAGAAGGGCTCAGCCTCGTGGCACGGTTTCCAACCTGGGTAGGCATCGCGCTGGCAGGGGCACTGTCGCTGTCCCTCGCGGGATGCAGCAGCACCGGCGGCAAACGGGCGGAGGACGCCCGCAAGGCCGCGGCGGCCCAGGGCCGGGCGGCGGTGAACACCCCCCGCTGGACCTTCGCCATGATCACCCACTCGGGTGACGGCGACACCTTCTGGGACATCGTGCAGAGCGGCGCCAAGCAGGCCGCCGTCAAGGACAACATCAACTTCCTGTACTCGCACGACGACGAGGCCCAGCAGCAGGCGCAGCTCGTGGACGCGGCGGTCGACAAGAAGGTCGACGGCATCATCGTCACGCTCGCCAAGCCCGACGCGATGAAGGCCGCCGTCGCCCGCGCCGAGAAGGCCGGCATCCCGGTGATCACGGTGAACTCCGGCTCCGCCGAGTCCAAGGCGTTCGGCGCGCTCACCCACGTAGGCCAGGACGAGACGGTAGCCGGTGAGGCGGTGGGCGAGGAGCTGAGCAAGCGCGGCCGCAAGAAGGCCCTGTGCGTCCTGCACGAGCAGGGCAACGTCGGCCACGAGCAGCGCTGCGCCGGCGTGGCCAAGACCTTCACCGGCAAGGTGGAGAACCTCTACGTCAACGGCACCAACATGCCCGACGTCCAGTCCGCGATCGGCGCCAAGCTCCAGGCCGACAAGGACGTCGACGCGGTCGTCACGCTCGGCGCGCCCTACGCGGACACCGCCGTGAAGGCCAAGGCCGACGCGGGCAGCAAGGCCGAGATCGACACCTTCGACCTCAACGCCAAGGTCGCCGGCGAGCTGAAGGACGGCACCCTCGGCTTCGCCGTCGACCAGCAGCCCTACCTCCAGGGCTACCAGGCCGTCGACCTGCTGTGGCTGTACAAGTACAACGGCGACGTCCTCGGCGGCGGCCGGCCGGTGCTCACCGGCCCGCAGATCGTCACCAAGGACCAGGCCGCCGCGCTGCAGGAGTACGCGGAGCGGGGCACCCGATGAGCACCACCACGAGCAAGGCCGCGCCCGGCGCCGACGAACGGCTGCTGGGGACCTCCCCGCTGCGCAAGCTGCTCGCCCGGCCCGAGCTGGGCTCGGTCGTCGGCGCGATCGCCGTCTTCGTCTTCTTCGCCGCCGTCGCCGACGGCTTCCTGCGCGCCGCCAGCCTCAGCACCGTCCTGTACGCGTCCTCGACGATCGGCATCATGGCCGTCCCGGTCGCGCTGCTGATGATCGGCGGCGAGTTCGACCTGTCCGCGGGCGTGATGGTCACCTCCTCCGCGCTGATCTCGTCGATGTTCAGCTACCAGCTGACCGCCGACGTGTGGGTCGGCGTCGGCGTCTCGCTGCTGGTCACCCTCGCGATCGGCGCGTTCAACGGCTTCATGCTCACCCGCACCAAGCTGCCCAGCTTCATCATCACGCTGGGCACCTTCCTGATGCTGACCGGCATGAACCTCGGCTTCACCAAGCTGATCGACGGCACGGTCTCCACCAAGACCATCGCCGACATGGAGGGCTTCCCCGCCGCCCACGCCGTCTTCGCCTCCACCTTCACCGTCGGCGGTGTCGACTTCAAGATCACCATCCTGTGGTGGCTCGCCCTGGTCGCCGTCGCCTCCTGGATCCTGCTGCGCACCCGCACCGGCAACTGGATCTTCGCGGTCGGCGGCAACCAGGACGCCGCCCGCGCGGTGGGCGTCCCGGTCACCAGGACCAAGATCGGCCTCTACATGGGCGTGGCCTTCGGCGCCTGGATCTCCGGCCAGCACCTGCTGTTCTCCTTCGACGCGGTGCAGTCCGGCGAGGGCGTCGGCAACGAGCTGATCTACATCATCGCCGCCGTCATCGGCGGCTGCCTGATCACCGGCGGCTACGGCAGCGCCATCGGCTCGGCGGTCGGCGCGTTCCTGTTCGGCATGACCAGCAAGGGCATCGTCTTCGCCGAGTGGAACCCCGACTGGTTCAAGTTCTTCCTCGGAGCGATGCTGCTCCTGGCGACCCTGCTCAACGCCTGGGTCCGCAAGCGGGCGGAGGCCACCGCATGACGCAGTCCGAACCGCGTACGCCCCTCGTGGAACTCGCGGACGTCAGCAAGCACTACGGCACCGTCCGCGCCCTCGAAGGCGTCTCCCTGGAAGTGCACGCCGGGGAGATCACCTGCGTCCTCGGCGACAACGGCGCCGGCAAGTCCACACTGATCAAGATGATCGCCGGACTGCACCGGCACGACGGCGGCGTGCTGCGCATCGAGGGGGAGGAGACCACCCTGTCCTCCCCGCGCGAGGCCCTGGACCGGGGCATCGCGACCGTCTACCAGGACCTGGCCGTGGTCGGCCTGATGCCGGTGTGGCGCAACTTCTTCCTCGGCTCCGAGCCCCGCAAGGGCGCCGGCCCCTTCAAGCGCATGGACGTCGACCTCATGCGGCGCACCACGCACGAGGAACTGCTGCGCATGGGCATCGACCTCCGGGACGTCGACCAGCCCATCGGCACCCTTTCGGGCGGCGAACGCCAGTGCGTGGCCATCGCCCGCGCGGTCCACTTCGGCGCGAAGGTCCTCGTCCTGGACGAGCCCACGGCCGCGCTCGGCGTGAAGCAGTCGGGCGTGGTGCTGAAGTATGTCGCCGCGGCACGCGACCAGGGTCTCGGTGTTGTGCTCATCACCCACAATCCGCATCACGCGTACCTCGTGGGGGACCGTTTCGTCCTGCTGAAGCGGGGCGCGATGGTGGGCCATCACACACGGGACGAGATCACCCTCGACGAACTGACCCGGCAGATGGCGGGCGGCAGCGAACTCGAC
Source organism: Streptomyces sp. NPDC047017 (assembly GCF_040644175.1). Classification (NCBI taxonomy): domain Bacteria; kingdom Bacillati; phylum Actinomycetota; class Actinomycetes; order Kitasatosporales; family Streptomycetaceae; genus Streptomyces; species Streptomyces sp. NPDC047017. The sequence continues at coordinate 98,407 of NZ_JBEYVW010000015.1, forward strand.
GACCTCCGTCACGAACTCGAAAAACCCGCTCCCTGAGGGGCGTTGGGCCGGACCGGAAGGGCCGCCACGCGCGCGCGTGCGGCCCGTGCGACGCCCCGGCCCGCCCACGGGCCCGTACGACACCCTTACCGCCGGTGCGGCAGAATCGGGGCCGATGAGCACCTACCGCGACCTCACCGCCCCCATCGGCTCCCGCCGCGCCACGGTCCTGCGCACCGTGGGCACCCGGGAGCGCCGCTCCCACCTGACGGCGCCCCGGGTGCCCACGGTCGGCATCGACATCGGCGGCACCAAGGTGATGGCGGGCGTCGTCGACGCCGACGGCAACATCCTGGAGAGGCTGCGCACGGAGACCCCGGACAAGTCCAAGAGCCCCAAGGTCGTCGAGGACACCATCGCCGAACTGGTCCTGGACCTCTCCGACCGGCACGACGTGCACGCCGTCGGCATCGGCGCGGCGGGCTGGGTCGACGCCGACCGCAACCGCGTGCTCTTCGCCCCGCACCTGTCCTGGCGCAACGAACCGCTGCGCGACCGCCTCTCCGAGCGCCTGTCGGTGCCGGTCCTGGTCGACAACGACGCCAACGCCGCAGCCTGGGCCGAGTGGCGCTTCGGCGCGGGCCGCGGCGAGGACCACCTCGTCATGATCACCCTGGGCACCGGCATCGGCGGCGCGATCCTGGAGGACGGCCAGGTCAAGCGGGGCAAGTACGGCGTGGCCGGCGAGTTCGGCCATATGCAGGTCGTGCCCGGCGGGCACCGCTGCCCGTGCGGCAACCGCGGCTGCTGGGAGCAGTACAGCTCCGGCAACGCCCTGGTGCGCGAGGCGCGCGAGCTGGCCGCCGCCGACTCCCCGGTCGCCTACGGGATCATCGAGCACGTCAAGGGCCAGGTCTCCGACATCACCGGCCCGATGATCACCGAGCTGGCCCGCGAGGGCGACGCCATGTGCATCGAGCTGCTCCAGGACATCGGCCAGTGGCTCGGCGTCGGCATCGCCAACCTCGCCGCCGCCCTCGATCCGTCCTGCTTCGTCATCGGCGGCGGTGTCTCCGCGGCCGACGACCTGCTCATCGGCCCCGCGCGCGACGCGTTCAAACGCCACCTCACCGGGCGCGGCTACCGCCCCGAGGCCCGGATCGTCCGCGCCCAGCTCGGCCCGGAGGCCGGCATGGTCGGCGCCGCCGACCTGGCCCGGCTGGTCGCCCGCCGTTTCCGGCGCGCCAAGCGCCGCCGCGTGGAGCGCCACGACCGCTACGAGAAGTACGCCGAGGCCCGCCGCGTGTCCCGGGAGTCGCTGTGACGACGACGTCGCTGCCGCACCAGGCCGGTCCCGCGCAGGAACCGCCGCCCGGGCCGGTCGAGGACCGTCGCCACCGCAACCGCCGCCGGTCCCTGACTCTGCTGATCATCGTGCTGCTCATCGGCGTCCCGGCCGGCTATCTGGTCATCTCCGCCGCCCAGAGCCGGGACAGCGGCAAGGACAAACAGGACAAGTACGCGGCGACCGGCCTCACCCCCACCTACCCGGCCAGGGTGCAGCGCCGCCTGTACCAGGTGCCCATCCCGCACCCCGCCGACCGGGTCGCCTCCTACGAGACGAACAACTGGAAGACCAGCCGTCTCTACGTCCAGTTCCGTACCTCCCAGCCGGGCCTCGACACCTTCCTGGAGGCGATGGGCGCCAGCCGCGGCGACCTCAAGAAGGGCGACATCACCTTCAGCGACCGCGACCGCGAGATCACCGGCTGGACGTTCAAGGGACCCGGGCAGTGGTGGGGCCTCAGCCACAGCCAGAAGAACCCGGCCCCCAGCCAGGACGTCATCGTGAACCTCGCCAACCCGCAGCTGCCGGTGGTGTACGTCGTCTCGCAGACCGTTCCCTAGCCCGGACCGGCCCGAACCCGGCCAGTCCCTCGCGGTCCGCGCCCGGCCCGGAACCCGGCCGGAGCCGATTGTCAGACCCCGCCCGTAGAGTCGAAGACGACCGGGACGACCGGGGCGACGGCGACGACCGGGACGACAGGTGTGCGGGAGGTGACGAGACGTATGAGCCAGACGACGGCCATGGCGGAGACGGCCGGGACGGCCGCGAGAGGCAGGGCCGTGCCCGGGGCGGGCACGGCCGGGGCGGCGACGGGTGCCGCGCCGGACGCGGTGTCCGTGCGGCTCGCCGCCGTCTTCCTGCCCGCGCCGCTGCCGCGCGAGGGCCGGATCGCCTTCTGGGACCCGGACGGTGAGGTCTGGGCCGCCGACGGCGACGACCGGCTCGGAGCAGCCGATTCCCCCGGCGACCTGCTCGGGGCCGCCGAGTCTCCCGACAATGGGCTCGGACCCGTCGAATTCCCTGACGGCCGGATCGGGTACGCCGAGTCCTCCGACGATCGGATCGAGTACGCCGAGTCTCCCGACGACGGGCTCGGACCCGCCGAGTCGCCCAGCGGCCGACCCACCCCGGCCGAACTCCCGGGCGGCCACCCCGCCCCGGCCGAACTTCTCGACCGCCGACCCGTCCGCACCCGGCTCACCGTCGTCCGGCGGCACGGGCAGGGTGTCCGGCGCAGGACCGCCCCGGCCCTGACGCTGCCCGTCGACCAGGCGCTGCCCCACCTGGTGCGCGCCCGGCACGACCCGGCGGCCCACCCCGCCACGGCCTGCTGGGGCGGCGCCGCCCTGCACGCGCTGCGGCTCGCGGCCAGGGGCCGGCTGCTCCCCGGACTGACCGCCACCGGGCACGACGCCTGGCGCGCGGGCCCCCTGGACCCCGAGGACATCGCCCACCTGCGCGCCCTCGCCGCCGCCCTGCCCCACGAGGGCCACGCCGTCCCACTGCCCGGCCCCGGCCCGCTGCGGCTGCCCCGCCCGGACGCCCTGCTGCGCGCCTTCCTCGACGCGGTCGCCGACACCCTGCCCCGCACCCCGGCCGCGCCGCACACCGCGGGAAAACCCTTCGCGGCCCGCGGCGCGCAGCACCTGCCGGCCGCCCACGACTGGGCGGCCGAGGTCGCCGCGGGCATGGACGCCGGAGTGCGGATCTCGCTGCGCCTGGACCTGTCGGCGTACGACCTGTTCGACACCGGCACCCGCGCCGAGCCCGGCCCGCGCGGCGCCCCGGCCCGCGGCGCCGGTGCCGTCGTCGTCCAGGTGCACAGCCTCGCGGACCCCACCCTGGTCGCCGACGCGGCGGCCCTGTGGGCGGGCGAGGCCGACCAGGCGTTCGGCCCCCGCGCGCGCGTGGACGCCGCCCTGGCCGTACGCCGTGCCGCCCGCGTCTGGCCCCCGCTGGACCGGCTCGCCGAACAAGAAGTGCCCGACGTCCTCGCCCTGTCCGAACAGGAGGTCGGTGAGCTGCTCGGCATGGCCGCCACCCGGCTCGCGGCGGCCGGTGTCGCCGTGCACTGGCCCCGGGACCTGGCGCACGACCTCACCGCCACGGCCGTGGTGCGCCCCGCGCCCGGCTCCGCGACCGACGGCACCGGATTCTTCGAGAGCGAGGAACTGCTGCGCTTCCACTGGCAGCTGGCGCTCGGCGGCGACCCGCTCACCGACACCGAGATGGACGCCCTCGCCGAGGCCCACCGCCCGGTCGTCCGGCTGCGGGACAGCTGGGTGCTGGTCGACCCCGCCCTCGTGCGCAAGGCCCGCAAGCGCGACCTGGGCCTGCTCGACCCGGTCGACGCCCTCTCGGTGGCGCTCACCGGCACCGCGGAGGTCGACGGCGAGACGGTCGCGGCGGTGCCGACCGGCGCGCTGGCTGCCCTGCGCGACCGCATCACCGCCGGTGTACGGCCCGCCGAACCGCCCCCGGGCCTGAACGCCACGCTGCGCGACTACCAGCTGTGCGGCCTGGCCTGGCTCGACCTCATGACCTCCCTCGGCCTCGGCGGCTGCCTCGCCGACGACATGGGCCTCGGCAAGACGGTCACCCTCATCGCCCTGCACCTCAAGCGCGCCCACCACGCTCCCACCCTGGTGGTCTGCCCGGCCTCCCTGCTGGGCAACTGGCAGCGGGAGATCAACCGCTTCGCCCCCGGCGTCCCCGTCCGCCGCTTCCACGGGGCCGACCGCACCCTGTCCGGCCTCGACGGCGGCTTCGTGCTCACCACGTACGGCACCATGCGCTCGGCCGCCCCCCTGCTGGCCGAGCAGCCCTGGGGCATGGTCGTCGCGGACGAGGCACAGCACGTCAAGAACCCGTACTCGGCGACCGCGAAGGCGCTGCGCACCATCCCGTCCCCCGCGCGCGTGGCCCTCACCGGCACACCGGTGGAGAACAACCTCTCCGAACTGTGGGCCCTGCTCGACTGGACCACCCCCGGCCTCCTGGGCCCGCTCAAGTCCTTCCGCGCCCGGCACGCGCGCGCCGTGGAGAACGGCGAGGACGAGGAAGCGGTGACCCGCCTGGCCCGCCTGGTACGGCCCTTCCTGCTGCGCCGCCGCAAGTCCGACCCCGGCATCGTCCCCGAGCTGCCGCCCAAGACCGAGACCGACCACCCCGTCCCGCTCACCCGGGAACAGGCCGCGCTGTACGAGGCGGTGGTGCGCGAGTCGATGGCCGCCATCGAGAGCGCCGACGGCATCGCCCGGCGCGGCCTGGTCCTCAAGCTGCTCACCTCGCTCAAGCAGATCTGCGACCATCCCGCCCTGTACCTCAAGGAGGACCACCCGCGCGGCGGCGACCGCCTCACGGCCCGCTCCGGGAAACTCGCCCTCCTCGACGAACTGCTCGACACCCTCCTCACCGAGGACGGCTCCGCCCTGGTCTTCACCCAGTACGTCGGCATGGCCCGCCTCATCGCCTCCCACCTCGCCGCCCGCGCGGTCCCCGTCGACCTGCTCCACGGCGGTACGCCGGTCCCGGAGCGCGAACGCATGGTGGACCGCTTCCAGGAGGGCGCGACCCCGGTGCTCGTGCTGTCCCTGAAGGCGGCCGGCACCGGCCTCAACCTCACCCGCGCGGGCCACGTCGTGCACTTCGACCGCTGGTGGAACCCGGCCGTCGAGGAACAGGCCACCGACCGCGCCTACCGCATCGGCCAGACCCAGCCCGTCCAGGTCCACCGCCTCATCGCCGAGGGCACCGTCGAGGACCGCATCGCCGACATGCTCACCGCCAAGCGCGCCCTCGCCGACGCCATCCTCGGCACAGGCGAATCGTCCCTCACCGAACTGACCGACCGCGAACTGTCCGACCTCGTGTCCCTGCGCAGGGAGGCCTGATGGACACCCCGGAACGGACCGAGCGGCCCACACCGCCGGAGCTGCGGCCGACCTCGGACGAGGCGCGCGAGGCGCTGTCCGCGCGGGACGAGGCGGGCGAGAGGCCGTCCGCCCGGGACGAGGCAGGGGAGGGGAGTTCCGCCGGGGGCGTGACGGGGGAGGCGCCGGCTGTCCTTGACGAGGCGCCGGACGCGCCGTCCGGCGCTGGTCCCGTGAGCGGAGGGCACGGCACCGGCCGGGACCCGGCGCCCGCACGCCCGGCGGACGCGGCCCGCGAGGCGCTCCGCGCGGCCCGCGAGAACCGGCCGTCGACCGCCCCGGCGTCCTCCGCCCCGGCGACCTCCGCACCGGTGGCCCCCGCTCCGGCAGCTCCCGCCTCGGCGCCGAGCGCCCCGGCCCGGCGAACGCCTCGCCCGGCGGACGCGGCCCGCGCGGCCCTGTCCGGCGCGCGGGAGGGTACCGCTGGGCGCGGGGGCCGTCCCGGCCACGACGCCGGTTCCGACCACGGGGCCTCGCACGAGAGGGGGGTCTCTTCGGAGTGGGAGAAGATCGCGGGACACGAGGTCTCTCCAGCGCGGGAGCAGTCCGCAGGGCAGGAGGCCGCGCCGTCCGGCCGGGAGGAAACCGCTGGACGGAGCGGCGGCCCCGCTGAGCCGAGGGCCACCGCCGGGCACGACGACCTCGCCGGGCAGGGCGACACCGCTCGACGGGGAGACACCTCCGGAAGGGAAGCCCCCACCGATCAGGGGGGTACCCCGGCACACGAAGACACCACCGAGCTGGACGACTCCACCCCGCGACTGCCGACCCCTGCCGGGCAGGACTCCACCGGGCAGGACTCCACCGGGCAGGACTCCGCCGGAGAGGCCCCCACGGAGGTGGCCTCCGCCCGCGCGGTCCCCGCAGAGCCGGCTCGGAGCCCGGCGCGTCCCTCCGGCGCGCGCCCCGGTGACGTAGCGCGCGAAGCCCTGCGTGCCGCCCGCGCTCGTAGCGAGGCCGCGGCCAAGGCCGATGCCGAGACAGCCGCCGCGGCCAAGCGGGAGACACCGGGCGGAACACCGTCGCGCCCGGCGGAGGGCGCCCGCCCCCCGTCCCGTCCCGCGCCCCGCCTCGGCAGGCCCCGAAGGGACGTTCCGGTCCGCCGGGCCGGTGTCCGCCAGGTGGGGGAACTCCTCGCGGACGCGTTCCGTGCCCCGACGGCGTCGGCACCGTCTCCACGCGCGGCCGCGGCCACCCTGTCACCGACCGCCCCGGACACCGGCAGCACGCGAAGCCGTTCCATCGCCACGCCCCCCGCCGAACCCGACGCCGCGCCCACTGGCGCACCCCCCGTCCGCGGGACCGACCTCCCTGCCGACCCCCACCCCGCCGAGCAAGCGGAGGAAGCGGAGGAAACAGCGGAGGAAGCAGACGAGCGAGCCGACCCACCGGCAACTCCAGGCACCGCCACCCCCCTCCTCCCCGGCTCCATGGCCGCCCCCCGCCGGGACGGCGAACTGCGGCGCACCTTCCCGGCGTTGACGCCACCGCCACCGGCACCGGCAGAGGCAGCGGCCGCCACCGGACTCGCCGAGACCTGGTGGGGCAACGCGTGGATCACCGCGCTGGAGGAAGACGCGCTGGACGCGGCGCGTCTGGCCCGGGGACGTGGTTACGCGGAGCAGGGGCATGTGGACGCCATCACCGTGACGCCCGGCCTGGTCCTGGGGTACGTCCAGGGCAGCCGCCCGCGCCCGTACCGCGCCCAGGTCCGGCTGCGGACGCTGAGCGACACCGACTGGGACCGGTTCCTTGAGGCGGCCACGGACCGCCCCGGGCACATCGCCGCACTCCTCGACAAGGAACTGCCCCAGTCGCTCGCCGACTGCGGGGTACCGCTGCTGCCAGGACCGGGAGACCTCGAACCGCACTGCAACTGCCCCGACCGCGGCCACCCCTGCAAGCACGCGGCGGCCCTGTGCTACCAGACCGCGCGGCTGCTGGACGCGGACCCCTTCGTCCTGCTGCTGCTCCGCGGCCGGGGTGAACGGGAACTGCTCGACGCGCTGTCCCGGCTGAGCGCGGCCAGGGCGGCCCGCGCCGCCCAGGAGCGGGGCCCGGAGCCGCTGCCCGGCGTGCGCGCCACCGACGCCGTAGCGCACCGCCCCCTGCCCCTGCCCCCTCCGCTGCCGCCCCCGCCGCACCCCGAACAGCCCCCGGCGTACCCCGCGGCCCCGGGCAGCCCGGACCCCTTCGCCCTGGACCAGCTGGCCACCGACGCGGCCGCGCGCGCCCACGCCCTGCTCACCACCGGCCGCGACCCCGTCGGCGGACTGACGCTGTGGCAGGACGCGGTGCGCCTGGCCGCGGCCCGACCCGGTTCCGGACTGACCGCGGCCACCCGGTCCCTGTACGCCTCGCTCGCCTCCGCCGCCGGACGCACGCCGGCCGAGCTGGCGCGCGCGGTGGCCGCCTGGCGGCAGGGCGGCGAGGAGGGACTCGCCGCCCTGGAGGAACCCTGGGACCCGCCGGCCGGCCGGTTCGACCGGGCCCGCCCCCTGCTGCTCGCCGCCGGCCTGCCCGCCTTCAGACCCTGGCGCAACCGGCTCACCCACCCGAGCGGCCGGCTCCAGCTCCGCCTGGGCCGGGACGGCCTCTGGTACGCGTACGAATCCGAACCCGGCCACGACGACTGGTGGCCGCGCGGCACCGCCGACCTGGACCCGGTCGGCGCCCTGACCGCCCTGACCGACCCGGACACCCGGTAACCGTCCCGGGGACCGGCCACCCGACCCCACGCGACAACCACCCCGGGGCCCGACCGCCCGCCCCCGAGCGAAGAAAGCGTGAAGATCCCTCGACGATCCCCGGTAGCGCGGTGTGGAGAGTGGGGCCCCCGGGACGGGGATGTCCCGGACGGCGGTTAGCGTGGAGCGGTGAGTGAGACACCGACGAACACCCTCCAGTACCGCTTCGACGGCCCGGAAGACGCCCCGGTCCTCATCCTCGGCCCCTCACTCGGGACGACCTGGCACATGTGGGACCGGCAGGTGCCGGAGCTGACGAAGCAGTGGCGTGTCTTCCGGTTCGACCTGCCCGGACACGGCGGCGCGCCCGCACATCCGGCCGGATCGGTGACGGAGCTGACCGCGCGGCTGCTGGCCACGCTCGACGGGCTCGGGGTGCAGCGCTTCGGTTACGCGGGCTGCGCGCTGGGCGGCGCGGTCGGCGTCGAGCTGGCGCTGCGCCACCCCGAGCGCCTCGCCTCCCTCGCGCTGATCGCGGCCTCGCCGCGGTTCGGCACGGCGGACGAGTTCCGCCAGCGCGGGGTGATCGTCCGGACCAACGGGCTCGACCCGATCGCCCGGACCTCCCCGGACCGCTGGTTCACCGGCGGGTTCGCGGCCGCCCAGCCGGCGATCACCGACTGGGCGGTGCAGATGGTGCGCACCACCGACCCCGGCTGCTACATCGCCGCCTGCGAGGCGCTGGCCGCCTTCGACGTGCGCGCCGAACTCGGCCGGGCGGTCGTGCCCACCCTCGTCCTGGTCGGCTCGGAGGACCAGGTCACCGGCCCCGCCGAGGCCCGCACCCTGGTCGCCGGCATCCGGGACGCCCGCCTGGCCGTGGTGCCCGGCGCCTCGCATCTGGTCCCGGTGGAGCAGCCCGCCGCCGTCACCGACCTGCTGGTGCGGCACTTCTCCTCGGCCTGGCAGCCCGCCTTCGAGTCCGGCACCGGCCAGATCGCCATCGTCGCCGCCCCCGCCCGGCCGGTCCTGGCCGCGTCCCCGCAGCCGCCGCAGACCGCGCCGGTCGCCGAGATCGCGTCGGCGGCGGTGCCGTCCGCACCCGCGCCCGGACCGGACCCGTACGACACCGGACTCAAGATCCGCCGCGAGGTGCTCGGCGACGCGCACGTCGACCGGGAGCTGGAGCAGGCCGGCGACTTCTCCGGCGACTTCCAGGAGTTCCTCACCCGCTGCGCCTGGGGCGGCGTCTGGGACCGGCCCGGCCTGGACCGGCGCACCCGCAGCTGTGTCGCGCTGGCCGCGCTGGTCGCTGCCGGGGACGCGGACGAGCTGGCCGCGCACACGCGGGCGGCGCTGCGTACCGGGCTGACCCCGGACGAGATCAAGGAAGTGCTGCTCCAGACGGCGGTGTACTGCGGCATGCCGGCGGCGGCCCGGGCCTTCAAGGTGGCCCAGCGGGTCGTCCTGGAGGAGACGACCCCGGCCGGGTGACGCCACCGGCCCGCCGGCGCGCGGCAGGATGGAATCATGAAGCTCACCAAGAAGTCGCACGCCTGTGTCCGCCTGGAGAAGGACGGCCGCGCCCTCGTCATCGACCCCGGCGCCTTCAGCGAGGAGGACGCGGCGGTCGGCGCCGAAGCCGTCCTGGTGACGCACGAGCACATGGACCACTTCGCCGAGGACCGGCTGCGGGCCGCCCTGGAGGCGAACCCGGCCGCCGAGATCTGGACCCTCAAGTCGGTCGCGGAGCAGGTCTCGGCCGCCTTCCCGGGCCGGGTGCACACCGTCGGCCACGGCGACACCTTCACCGCCGCCGGCTTCGACGTGCAGGTCCACGGCGAGCTGCACGCCGTGATCCACCCGGACATCCCGCGCATCACCAACGTCGGCTACCTGATCGACGGCGGCACGGTCTTCCACCCCGGCGACGCGCTCACCGTGCCGGACCGGCCGGTCCAGACGCTGATGCTCCCGGTGATGGCCCCCTGGAACAAGATCGCGGAAGTGATCGAGTACGTCCGCGAGGTCGAGCCGCGGCGGGCGTACGACATCCACGACGCGCTCCTGACCGACCTGGCCCGCCCCATCTACGACCACCAGATCGGCGCCCTGGGCGGCGCCGAGCACCTGCGGCTCACGCCGGGGGAGTCGGCCGACGTGTGAGGTCCGGGCGGGCGGGGTTGTCAGTGCCGCCGGGTAGGTTGTGAGGCATGCGCATCGCCACCTGGAACGTGAACTCGATCACCGCCCGCCTCCCGAGGCTGCTGGCCTGGCTGGAGAGCACCGGCACCGACGTGCTGTGCCTCCAGGAGGCCAAGATCGCCGAGGACCAGTTCCCGTTCGACCAGCTGCGCGCGGCGGGCTACGAGGCGGCGGTGCACGCCACCGGCCGGTGGAACGGCGTGGCGGTGCTCTCCCGGGTGGGCCTGGAGGACGTGGTCAAGGGCCTGCCCGGCGACCCCGGTTACGACGGTGCGCAGGAGCCCCGCGCCCTCTCCGTGACCTGCGGCCCGGTCCGCGTCTGGTCGGTCTACGTGCCCAACGGCCGCGAGGTGGACCACCCGCACTACGCCTACAAGCTCCAGTGGTTCGAGGCCCTCAAGGCGGCCGTCGCGGGCGACGCGGCCGGCAGCCGCCCGTTCGCCGTCCTCGGTGACTACAACGTCGCGCCGACGGACGACGACGTGTACGACAGGGCGGCCTTCGAGGGCGCCACCCATGTCACCCCGGCCGAGCGCGCCGCCCTGGCGTCCCTGCGCGAGGCGGGCCTGTCGGACGTGGTCCCGCAGCCCCTGAAGTACGACCACGCGTACACGTACTGGGACTACCGCCAGCTCTGCTTCCCCAAGAACCGCGGCATGCGCATCGACCTGGTGTACGCCAACGAGCCCTTCGCCAAGGCCGTCACCGACGCCTACGTGGACCGGGAGGAGCGCAAGGGCAAGGGCGCCTCCGATCACGCGCCCGTGGTGGTCGACCTGGACGTCTAGCGCGGGGGCCGCCGGGACGAGGTCCGCCGGGGCGGGTCCCGGGCCCCTCCGGGCGCCACACCGGCGTTCCCGCCTGTGGTGCGCGCGGCGCCGCCGGTGCGACGCTGGGCGCATGAACATCCCGTTCGTGGGCAACTGGCGCAAGAAGCACGCACCCGCCCTCGGAGTCGCGGTCGTCTCCGCCGGTGACGGAACTCCCGACCCGGGCGACCTCGCCGACCTGCTTTCCAGTTGCGAACTGTTGCGCGTCCAGGCGTCCGAGGCCGGGATCCGGCTCGACGAGTCGCCCGGCTCGCTGGAGGAGCTGGACCAGCTGCTGCCGCGCTGGCGGGACGACGCGGAGAAGGTGTCCTGGCTCGGCAATGACGCCGGGCTGTACCTGGGCACCGTGATCGTGCGGACCCTGCCCGGCGCGGCTTGGGAGATCTGGCCCAACGGCCATCCCGTCGTGCGGCTCGCCTCCGGGCGGGAGTCCGATGTCGTACAGGCCGGGCACGCCTGGGCCGAGAGCGGCGTACCGGAGCTGTCCCAGCTGTATGCGGAGCTTTCGGAGGATTGAGGCGTAAATACGGCTTATGCCGGAAAAGCCCGTGTCGTGCGGCCGGTCCCGCGTACCCCGGATAGTTTGCGGCAACCACCGCAAAGCCGTGAGCGAGTGCATCCGGGCAGGGCCGCCGCAGGGCGTCCTTCCCGGCGGCGGGCTCATCGCGGCGAACCTCGACTACGATGTGCCGTTCACGACCGTCTCAGGGGGCAGCGGTCCACAGAGCCATACCCGGCCGGCGGCAGCCGGAGATCACTGCTCGCGCGGCGGTTCGGACAGACACGACAGGACGTCCGCAGGCGAGGAGGAGGTCAGCTGCGCGCCGGGCGGGTTGTGCTCGCCGCGGGGTCGTCCGGTGACGGCTCCGCCGCCGGCAGCGGCGCCAGGGCCGCACGGGTCACGTCCACCGGCCACCACGCCCGGGCCACCCCCAGGACGGTGTCGCGCGCGTCATCGTCCGGCCGCGCACAGTAGCGGCCCGGACGGTACTGTGTTCGAGACCGTCCTGACGGGATCATGGCAATCGATTAGGCTGCGCGGACGGTTCCTGACTGGAGGTGCGGATGCGTCGCCCTGTCACACGGAAACTGGCGGTCCTGGCGGTCTCGGCCGCCGTGGTGTCGGTGGGCGCCGCGGCCCCGCCCGCCGCGCGGCCCGACGCGAAGCCGAGACCCCCGGCGAAGACCCCGGTGGCCGCCGGCTACGGCGGCGCCGTCGCGAGCGTCGACGCGGACGCCTCCGCGGCCGGCATCGAGGTGCTGCGCAAGGGCGGCAACGCGGTCGACGCGGCCGTGGCCACCGCCGCCGCCCTCGGCGTCACCGAGCCCTACTCCTCCGGCGTCGGCGGAGGCGGCTACTTCGTCTACTACGACGCCAGGTCCCGCACGGTGCACACCATCGACGGCCGGGAGACGGCACCGCTGTCCGCCGGACCCGACCTGTTCCTGGAGAACGGCAAGCCGCTCTCCTTCAACGACGCGGTCAGCAGCGGCCTGAGCGTCGGCACCCCCGGCACGCCCGCCACCTGGCAGACGGCCCTGGACCAGTGGGGCAGCCGCAACCTCGCCTCGGTGCTGAAACCGGCCGAGCGGCTCGCCCGCGACGGCTTCACCGTGGACGACACCTTCCGCTCGCAGACCGCCGGCAACGAGACCCGCTTCCGTGCCTTCCCGGACACCGCGAAGCTGTTCCTGCCCGGCGGCAAGCTGCCCGTCGTCGGGTCCACCTTCAAGAACCCCGAACTGGCCCGCACCTACGAGGAGCTGGCCCGCGAGGGCACGGGCGCCGTCTACCGCGGCGACATAGGCGACGACATCGTCAAGACGGTCGAACACCCGCGCGTGGACCCCGCCTCCGGCTGGAACGCCCGCCCCGGCAAGCTGGCCGAGAAGGACCTCGCCGTCTACCGGGCCAAGCTCCAGGCGCCCACCAGGGCCTCCTACCGCGGCCTGAACGTCTACTCCATAGCGCCCTCCTCCTCCGGCGGCACCACGGTCGGTGAGGCGCTCAACATCCTGGAGAAGACGGACCTGTCGAAGGCGAGCGAGGTCCAGTACCTGCACCACTACATCGAGGCCAGCCGCATCGCGTTCGCGGACCGGGGACGCTGGGTCGGTGACCCGGCCTTCGAGAACGTGCCGACCAGGCAGCTCCTTTCGCAGAAGTACGCCGACTCCCGCGCCTGCCTGATCAAGGACGACGCGGTCCTCACCAGCCCGCTCGCGCCGGGCGACCCGCGCCACCCCGCGGCCTGCGGCACCGGCGGCACCGCCGCCCCGACCACGTACGAGGGCGAGAACACCACCCATCTGACGGTGGCCGACAAGTGGGGTGACGTCGTCTCCTACACGCTCACCATCGAGCAGACCGGCGGCAGCGCCATGACCGTGCCCGGCCGGGGCTTCCTGCTCAACAACGAGCTGACGGACTTCTCCTTCGCCCCGGCCAACCCGGCCGTGCACGACCCGAACCTGCCGGGACCGGGCAAGCGCCCGCGCTCGTCCATCTCACCGACGATCGTCCTCGACGGGCACAACCGGCCCGTGGTGGCGCTCGGTTCACCCGGCGGGGCCACCATCATCACCACCGTCCTGCAGACGCTCACCAACTTCCTCGACCGGCGCATGCCCCTGGTCGACGCGATCGCCGCCCCGCGCGCCAGCCAGCGCAACGCGGCCACCACCGAACTCGAACCGGCCCTCTACAACAGCCCGTTGAAGCAGCGGCTGGAGGCGATCGGCCACTCCTTCACGCTCAACCCGGAGATCGGCGCCGCCACCGGCGTACAGCGCCTGCCCGACGGCAGATGGCTGGCGGCGGCCGAGAAGGTCCGCAGGGGCGGCGGCTCGGCGATGGTCGTCCACCCGGCTTCGTAGCCGCCCTTCGGAACATGACGGTGGGCCCGCCTCCCGCACCGGGAGGCGGGCCCACCGCTCGCCCACGCCGCTCTCGGCGCGCCTCAGCCGGCGGGCGCGGGTGGGGGCGCCGCCGACGGGTCCTGGGTCCGGAAGGCGAGCCGCCCGTCCTCGACGTCCACCGTGACCCGGCCGCCCTCGCCGGCCCGGCCGTCGAGCAGCAGCCGGGACAGCTGGTTGTCGACCTCGCGCTGGATGGTCCGGCGCAGCGGCCGGGCACCGTACTCCGGCTGGTAGCCGCGCTGCGCCAGCCAGTCCACGGCCGCGTCGGTGAACGCGACGGTGACGCCCTGCGCGTGCAGCAGCCGGCGCGTCTGCTCCAGCAGCAGATCGGTGATCTGCCGCAACTGCCCGGCGGTGAGCTGGCGGAACACCACGATCTCGTCGATGCGGTTGAGGAACTCGGGCCGGAAGTGCTCCCGCAGCGGCCGCAGGATCTGCTCGCGCCGCGCCTCCTCGTCGGCGTCCGCACCGCCCGCGCCGAACCCGATCCCGGCGCCGCGCCGGGTGATCGCCTCGGAGCCGAGGTTGCTGGTCATCACGATGACGGTGTTGGCGAAGTCCACCGTGCGGCCCTGGGAGTCCGTCAGCCGCCCGTCGTCCAGCACCTGGAGGAGGATGTTGAAGACGTCCGGGTGGGCCTTCTCCACCTCGTCCAGCAGGAGCAACGAGTACGGGTGCCGGCGCACCACCTCGGTGAGCTGGCCGGCCTCCTCGTGGCCGACATAGCCCGGCGGGGCGCCCACCAGCCGGCTGACGGTGTGCCGTTCCTGGTACTCGCTCATGTCGAGGCGGACCATGCGGTCCTCGCTGCCGAACAGCGCCTCCGCCAGCGCCCGGGCCAGCTCGGTCTTGCCGACGCCGGTCGGGCCGAGGAAGAGGAAGCTGCCGATCGGCCGGTCGGGGCTGGCCAGTCCGGCCCGCGAGCGCAGCACGGCGTCCGCGACCACGGCGACGGCCTCCTCCTGGCCGACCACCCGCCGGTGCAGATGCCCCTCCAGGCCGAGCAGGCGCTCCTTCTCCTCCTGGGTGAGGCTGCTGACGGGGATGCCGGTCTGCCGGGACACCACCTCCGCGACGGCCTCGGCGGTCACCTCCAGGTGCTGCCCCTCGTCGGCCTCCTCGGTGTTCCCGGCCTCCGCGATCCGCTGCTTGAGTTCCACGATGCGGTCCCGCAACTGCGTGGCCTGCTCGTACTGTTCGTCCGCGACCGCCTGGTCCTTGTCCAGGGCCAGCTGCTCGACCTCGCGCTCCATGGCCCGTACGTCGGTGCCCTTGGTGCGCGCCCGCAGCCGTACCCGCGCGCCGGCCTGGTCGATCAGGTCGATCGCCTTGTCCGGCAGCCGCCGGTCGGTCAGATACCGGTCGGACAGCTCCACGGCGGCCAGCAGGGCCTCGTCGGTGTAGCGCACCTGATGGTGGGCCTCGTAGCGGTCGCGCAGCCCGCGCAGGATCTCGATGGCGTCCGCGGCGGTCGGCTCGGGCACCAGGATCGGCTGGAAGCGGCGGGCCAGCGCCGCGTCCTTCTCGATCCGCCGGTACTCCTCCAGGGTGGTCGCGCCCACGATGTGCAGCTCGCCGCGGGCCAGGGCGGGCTTGAGGATGTTGCCCGCGTCCATGGAGCCGCCCTCGCCGCCGCCGCCCGCGCCGACCACCGTGTGCAGCTCGTCGATGAAGACGATCAGGCGTTCGGAGTGGGTGCGGATCTCGGTGACGATGGTGTTCAGCCGCTCCTCGAAGTCGCCCCGGTAACGGGTGCCGGCGACCACGCCGGTCAGGTCCAGGGCCACCACCCGGCGGCCGAGCAGGATGTCGGGCACGTCGCCGTCCGCGATCCGCTGGGCGAGTCCTTCCACGATGGCGGTCTTGCCGACACCGGCGTCCCCGATCAGCACGGGGTTGTTCTTCCCGCGCCGGGAGAGCACCTCGATGGTCTGCTCGATCTCCTGGTCGCGCCCGATCACCGGGTCGATCCGGCCCTGCCGGGCCAGGTCGGTCAGATCGCGCCCGTACTTGTCCAGGGTGGGCGTGCCGGTGGCGCGCTGCTGTCGCTCGCCGCCCTGTGCGGCGGCGGCCTCCGGCGCCTCGGGCGGCAGTCCGGAGGCGGCGAACCGGGCCGCGTTCAGGATGTGCCCGGCCGCCGAGTCGGGGTTCGCGGCGAGCGCGCTGAGCACGTGCTCCGGGCCGATGTACCCGGCGCCGCTGGCCCGGGCCATGTCGTGCGCGTCCAGCAGGGCGCGCTTGACGGCCGGGGTGAGCGCGAGGGTGGTGGGAGGGGGCGGTGGCGCCTCGCCCGGCGGGCTCTGGACGGGACCGGACCGCTCGTCGATCTGCGTGGCGATCGAGTCCGGGTCCGCGCCGGCCCGGCTGAGCAGGCTGCGGGTGGGTTCGGTGGCGAGCGCCGCGCGGAGCAGGTGCTCGGTGTCCAGGTCCCGGCTGCCGTGATCGGCGGCGTACTGGGCCGCGCCCTTGACGAGTTCCCGGGCGGGCTGGCTGAGCAGCCTGCCGATGTCGACGTGCCGGGGACCGGGGCGGGGTCCGCCGAAGAACCGGGCGAAGAATTCGCCGAAGGGGTCGCCCTCCGGACCGACGAAACCGCTGGTCATCGCTTTCCGTTCCTTCGCTGACGGGTGGCTCCCGCCGGGTAACCGGGTGAGCGGGGCTCATGCCCACGGTTGCATGTTCCGTTGCGCCGGGCATGTCGGGCGGCCTGCCTGCCTGCCCGCCCGGTACGGCCCCGCCGCCGGGCTACCCGGCCGGCCGCGCGGTGAGGACCCGGGGCCCGTCGTCGGTGATCGCCACGGTGTGTTCCCCGTGGGCCGCCCGGGAGCCGCCGTCCGTGCGCAGCGTCCAGCCGTCCGGGTCCGCGTGGTAGCCGTCCGTGCCGCCGCCGATCAGCATCGGCTCGATGGCCTGCACCCGGCCGTGGCGCAGCGGGAAGCCGCGGCCGGGGCGGCCCTCGTCGGGCACTCCGGGGTCCTCGTGCGTCTGGCGGCCCACGCCGTGGCCGCCGAAGCCGTCCGGGACGCCGTACCCGGCCGCGCGGCACACCGAGCCGACGGCGTGGGCGATGTCCCCGACGCGGTTGCCGACCACGGCCGCCTCGATGCCCGCGACCGGCGCCGCCTCGGCGGCCGCGATCAGCTCCAGGTCGGCCGTGCGCGGGCGGCCGACGAAGCTGAGCGCCGAACCGACCGCCCAGCGAGGCGCCGAAGCCCAGCGGGACGAGGTCTCCGTCGCGCAGCCGGTAGCGGGTCGGGATGCCGTGCACGATCGCGTCGTTCACGGAGGCGATGCGTGCGCCACACCTCGTCCAGCTCCAGCAGGGAGCCCCCCCCCACGTCCGCCGCCTCGCGCACGGCGGTGAGCGGCCGGGCGACGACCTGGCCGGCCGCGTACAGGGCCTCGATCGACGCCTCGGCCTTCAGTTCCCCCCTGCCCATTACTGCGCCGGTATTTAAATCCGGGATTGTCATCACGGGATTTGAATAACGTCGGAGCGGTAGGATGACGGCATGGTCCGCACCCCCCTGACCCCGGAAGAGCGCGAGCGCGGCGAGCGGCTCGGCCTGCTGCTGCGCGCGGCGCGCGGCGGCCGCAGCATGACGGAGGTCGCGGCGAGCGCGGGCATCTCGGCCGAGACCCTGCGCAAGATCGAGACTGGCCGGGCGCCCACCCCGGCCTTCTTCACCGTGGCCGCCGTGGCGCACGCCCTCGGACTGTCGATGGACGAACTGGCGGGAAGGTGCGCGGCGGCCCGGGTGTGACGGGCCGGGACGCGCACGGGAGCGCGGCGCCCTCGGCGCCCGGCGGCCGGCCTTCGGCGGTGGCTGACGGCCGTGGGCGACGGCCGTCCGGTGACCCGCTCGCACGGGGCGGGCCACCGGCGCGGACCGCTCGACGGGGCGGATGGGCCGTCAGGGCGCGGAGGGGGTGACGCCCTGTCCCGAGGCTCCGCCCGGACCGGGGATCCTCGGCCCGTCCGGAGCGCCGCCCGGGCGTGCGGTGTCCGGGCTTCGGGCGTCCGAGTGTCCGGCGTCACCGTGCCCGGCGTTCCCCCGTCCGGTGTCCGCGGGCCCGCTGTCCGGGCGGCGGGCCGCCGGCAGGCTCTCCGTCCAGGCCGCCAGCCGTGGATCGTCGAGCGCGCCGACCCACAGATCGGCCAGGGCGAGGGCCTCGGGCTCCGGGTCCGGGCCCACCCCGATGACCCGCAGCCCCGCGGCCACGGCGGCCTTCATGCCGTTCACCGAGTCCTCCACGGCCAGCACGTCACCGCCGGAGGCGCCGAGCAGCCGCGCGGCCTTGGCGTAGGTGTCCGGGTGCGGTTTGGGGAGCACGTCCCCCTCGGGCACGACGATGTGCCGGAAGTGATGGCGTAGATCCACCGACTCCAGGCAGAACTCCACCACGTCGGCGGGGCAGTTGCTGGCCACCGCCAAGGGTGCGACCCGGTCCAGGGCGCGCACCAGCTGCCGCGCCCCGCGGGTGGCCACCGGTTCCCGCGCCACCAGGGCGCGGAAGGTGTTGAGCAGTTGCTGGGTCATCTCCTCCGCGTGGGCCGGCTCGCCGACGAGGTCGGCCATGAGGGCGCCGCAGTCCCGGTAGTGCAGGCCCTTCGCGCGCTCCGCGAACTCGGGGCTCGGGGCGTGCCCGAAGGCGCGCAGCACGACGGCGCGCGCTCTTTGCCAGTGCTGCTCCGAGTCGACCAGGGTGCCGTCGCAGTCGAAGACGACGGCATCGGGGGTCCAGCCGGGGGCCGGCATGGCGGGTCTGTTCATGTGCTCCGACCGTTCTGGCAGGGGCGGACGAGCCGGAAAGGCCGTCTGGGTCCGCCGCTCACGGGTGACGGTGTGCCTGCCGCTCGCCCTTCACTTCGGAAAAGAGGGAAGCCGCGGACAAGGCGGGACGGTCGCGGACGCGGCGGTCACGAGCAGTCGACTGCTGTGTTCCTGCACGCATTCGGAACCGTAAACACCATGAACCGTACGCTCCGCTTAGCCCGTTATGGGCGTTTGCCAGCGCAATACGCACGTGTGGGTGATGACCGGTGGGAGCCCGCCTCCGCAGGACGCGGAGCAGGGGCGTACGCCGGTTCGGCGCACCGCACCGGGGCGCACCACGGAGCGGATCGCGGGCGCACCGGGGAGCGCGCCGCACGACGCGCCGGGCGGTGCGGCCCGCGCGCGGGCGCCCGCGCGCGCGACGCGGCACTCGCCCACCGGAGTGCGAAACACGATCGACTCCGCGGGTTCACGACGATGGTCTTGGCAAGCCGGGCCGGGGGGCTTACGTTCGTGCCTCTAGGTCCGTTCTACGGGCGTAGAGGCTCTGACGTACGTCGAAGGAGCAGCTCATGCCCCATGTCGTCCGCGCGGCCCTGGTCCAGGCCACCTGGACCGGCGACACCGAGTCCATGGTCGCCAAGCACGAGGAGCACGCCCGCGAGGCGGCCCGCCGCGGGGCCCGGATCATCGGGTTCCAGGAAGTCTTCAACGCGCCCTACTTCTGCCAGGTCCAGGACAGCGCGCACTACCGCTGGGCGGAGCCGGTGCCGGACGGGCCCACGGTGCGGCGGATGCGGGACCTCGCCCGCGAGACCGGCATGGTGATCGTCGTCCCGGTCTTCGAGGTCGAGCGGTCCGGGTTCTACTACAACACCGCCGCCGTGATCGACGCCGACGGCAGCTACCTCGGCAAGTACCGCAAGCACCACATCCCGCAGGTCGAGGGGTTCTGGGAGAAGTACTACTTCAAGCCCGGCAACCTGGGCTGGCCCGTCTTCGACACCGCCGTCGGCAAGGTCGGCGTCTACATCTGCTACGACCGCCACTTCCCCGAGGGCTGGCGCCAGCTCGGCCTGAACGGCGCCCAGCTCGTCTACAACCCCTCCGCCACCCACCGCGGCCTGTCCGCCCACCTGTGGCGGCTGGAGCAGCCGGCCGCCGCCGTCGCCAACGCGTACTTCGTCGCCGCGATCAACCGGGTCGGCCGCGAGGAGTACGGCGACAACGACTTCTACGGGACGAGCTACTTCGTCGACCCGCGCGGCCGGACCGTCGGGGACGCGGCCGCCGACACCGCGGAGGAACTGCTCCTCCGCGACCTCGACTTCGACCTCATCGACGAGGTGCGGCAGCAGTGGGCCTTCTACCGCGACCGCCGCCCCGACGCCTACGAAGGGCTGGTGCAGCCGTGAACGACCTGTACGACCGGCACCGGGCCGTGCTGCCCGACTGGCTCGCCCTCTACTACGAGGACCCGCTGGAGATCACCCACGGCGAGGGCCGCCACGTCTGGGACGCCACCGGCCGGCGCTACCTCGACTTCTTCGGCGGCATCCTCACCACCATGACCGCGCACGCGCTGCCCGAGGTCACCAAGGCGGTCAGCGAGCAGGCCGGCCGGATCATCCACTCCTCCACCCTCTACCTCAACCGGCCGATGGTGGAACTGGCCGAGCGCGTGGCCCAGTTGAGCGGCATCCCGGACGCCCGGGTTTTCTTCACCACCTCCGGCACCGAGGCCAACGACACCGCGCTGCTGCTGGCGACGGCGTACCGGCGCAGCAACACGGTCCTGGCCATGCGCAACAGCTACCACGGCCGCTCCTTCAGCACCGTCGGCATCACCGGCAACCGCTCCTGGTCGCCCAGTTCCCTCTCCCCGCTGCAGACGCTGTACGTGCACGGCGGCGTACGCACCCGCGGCCCGTTCGCGCAGCTGAGCGACGCCGAGTTCATCGCGGCCTGCGTCGCGGACCTCCGGGACCTGCTCGGCCACACCCGGCCGCCCGCCGCGCTGATCGCCGAGCCGGTCCAGGGCGTCGGCGGCTTCACCTCCCCGCCCGACGGCCTGTACGCCGCCTTCCGGGACGTCCTCGCGGAACACGGCATCCTGTGGATCGCCGACGAGGTGCAGACCGGCTGGGGCCGCACCGGCGACCACTTCTGGGGCTGGCAGGCGCACGGGCGCAGCGGGCCGCCGGACATCCTCACCTTCGCCAAGGGCATCGGCAACGGCATGTCCATCGGCGGGGTCGTCGCCCGCGCCGACCTCATGAACTGCCTGGACGCCAACAGCATCTCCACCTTCGGCGGCACCCAGATCACCATGGCCGCGGGGCTCGCCAACCTCAACTACCTGATCGAGCACGACCTCCAGGGCAACGCGCGGCGGGTCGGCGGCCTGCTCATCGAGCGGCTGCGGGCCGTCGCCGCACAGCTGCCCGGCGTACGGGAGGTGCGCGGGCGCGGTCTGATGATCGGCGTCGAGCTGGCCCGGCCGGACACGGGCGAGGCCGACCCGAGGGCGGCCGCCGCGGTGCTGGAGGCGGCCCGCGAGGGCGGCCTGCTCATCGGCAAGGGCGGCGGCCACGACACCAGCGCCCTGCGCGTCGCCCCGCCGCTGTCCCTGACCGTCGCCGAGGCCGAGGAGGGCGCCGCGATCCTGGAACGCGCGCTGCGCGGCGCGTACTGAGGGCACCCGCCGGCACCCACCCACCACCCCGGTCGAACAAAGGGGCGCAGCCCATGACCACCGCCTCGGACGCGGTCCCGACCGCCCGCACCCACCCGGAGGCGGCCGCCCGGACCCCGCCGGACCCCGTCCTGTCGGTGCGTCAGGTGCTCACCCTCGAACGGGTGCTCGCCGGGGAACCCGAGGTGGTGGCCGGCGCCGCCCGCCTCGACCGGGCCGTGCGCTGGGTGCACGTCGCCGAGGCGGCCGACGTCGGGGTGATGCTCAGCGGCGGCGAGATGGTCCTCACCACCGGCGTGCTGCTGGCCGGCGACGAGGACAAGCAGGCCGAGTACATCCGCTCGCTGCACCGCGCGGAGGCCGCGGCCGTGGTGCTGGGCCTCGGCCGGGCCTTCCCCGAGCCGCCCGAGGTGATGCGCCGGGCGGCCGAGCGGTGCGGGCTGCCGCTGATCGTGCTGCACCGCCCGTTCCCGTTCGCCGAGCTGACCGAGGAGGTCCAGTCCCGGCTGGTGCGGCGCAAGTTCGCCGCCGTCAGCCTCTCGGAGTCCGTACGCACCGCGCTGACCGCGCTGATCACCGCGGGCGCCCCGGCGCAGGCGCTGCTCGACGAGATCGCCCGGCACAGCGCCTGCCCCGTCGTCGTCACCAACCTCGCCCACCGGGTCCTCGCCACGGCGGGGGAGCGGTCCGCGGTGGACGACGTGCTGCGCGACTGGGAGCGCATCGCGCGGCAGGCGGGCGGCCGCGAGGGCGACGGCTGGGTCCGCGCCGAACTGGGCGGCCGCGGGGAGCGGTGGGGCCGGATCGTGCTCTGCGGCCACCGCGGGGACACCGCCACCGGCCGGCTGCTGGCCGAACGCGCCGCCGAGGCCCTGGTCCTGCACCGCATGCTGGGCGGCACCGCGGGCCGCACCTGGGAGGAGCAGTCCGCGCAGGGCCTGCTCACCGGCCTGGCCGGCCAGGCCGTACCGGCCCGGCAACTGCTGCCCCGGGCCCGGGCGGCCGGCCTGCCGGTCAACCGGCGCGCCTTCGTGCCGCTGGTGGTACGTGACGCGGAACCGGCCGGCGTCGACCGGCTGCTGCGGCTGCTGGGCCTGCCCGGACTCGCCGCCGCCCTGCCCGAGGGCGGCACCGCCGTGCTGCTCAGCCTCGCCCGCGACCAGGACGCCGAGGCCCTCACCCGGCACTTCGCCGAGCGGCTGCGCGCGGAATCCGGCGAGGAACGCACCGTCGTGGCCGCCGCCGACGCCCGTACCGCCTGGGACGACGTGCCCGCCGGGCTGCGCGAGGCCCGGCACGTCGCCGACGCCGTGGCCGACTCCGCCGCCGCGCTCGGCCTGCCCGCCGTGGTCCGGCTGGGGGACGTCCACCTGCGCGGCCTGGTCCGGCTGCTGCGCGACGACCCGCATGTGCAGTCCTTCGCCGAACGGGAGCTGGACGGACTGCTGTCCCCGGCCGGCGGGGACGAGCTGCTCGGTGTGCTGCGCACCTACCTCGCCACCGGCCGCAACAAGTCCCGCACCGCCCAGCTCCACCATGTCTCCCGCCCCGCGCTCTACCGCCGCCTGGAGGCCATCCAGAGCCGCCTCGGGGTCGACCTCGACGACTTCGAGCAGGCCGCCTCCGTGCACATCGCCCTGCTCGCGCACGACGCCCAGCAGGCGTGACACGGTGGCACGCCGGGGCCGGCCGGCCGTGACACGGTGCACCTGCGAGCGGGCCGGCCGGCTTTCTAGGCTCACGGCACACCGAACGAGCGGAGGTTCCCGATGAGCCGAGTGATCCGTGCCGCCGTCTTCCAGACCGCCTGGACCGGCGACAAGGAATCCATGATCGCCGTGCACGAGCAGGCGGTCCGCGACGCCGCCGCCCAGGGCGCCCAGGTGCTGTGCTTCCAGGAGCTGTTCTACGGCCCGTACTTCTGCCAGGTGCAGGACCCGGCGTTCTACGCGTACGCCGAGCACATCCCCGAGGGGCCGATCGTGCGCCGCTTCCAGGCGCTCGCCGCCGAACTGGGCATCGTCCTGGTCCTGCCGATGTACGAGGAGGAACAGCCCGGCGTCCTCTACAACACCGCCGCCGTCATCGACGCCGACGGCTCCTACCTCGGCAAGTACCGCAAGACCCACATCCCGCAGGTGCGCGGCTTCTGGGAGAAGTTCTACTTCCGGCCCGGCAACAGCGGCTGGCCCGTGTTCGAGACCGCCGCCGGCAGGATCGGCGTCTACATCTGCTACGACCGGCACTTCCCGGAGGGCTGGCGGGCGCTGGGCCTGGCAGGCGCCGAGATCGTCTTCAACCCCTCGGCCACCTCCCGCGGCCTGTCCGGCTACCTGTGGCAGCTGGAGCAGCCGGCCGCGGCCGCAGCCAACGCGTACTTCGTCGGCGCGATCAACCGGGTCGGCGTGGAGGAGTACGGCGACGACGACTTCTACGGGACGAGCTACTTCGTCGACCCCGAGGCGCAGTTCGCCGGCGAGGTGGCGAGCGACAAGGAGAGCGAACTCGTCGTCCGCGACCTGGACCTGGCCAAGCTGCGCGAGGTCCGCGACCGCTGGCAGTTCTACCGCGACCGGGCACCGGGCACGTACGGCCCGCTGACGGCGCCCTGACCGCACCGCCCACCCTGGCAGGAGAGGGACCATGAGCAGCCGTACCGTCATCCGCGGCGGACTCGTCATCACCGCCGCCGACGAGATCCACGCCGACGTCCTGATCGAGGACGGCCGCATCGCCGCCCTCGCCGCCTCCGGCACCCCGGCCGCCGAGGCGTTCACCGCCGAACGGACCATCGACGCCACCGGGAAGTACGTCATCCCCGGCGGCGTGGACGGCCACACCCACATGGAGATGCCGTTCGGCGGCACCTACGCCTCGGACACCTTCGAGACCGGCACCCGGGCCGCCGCCTGGGGCGGCACCACCACCATCGTGGACTTCGCCATCCAGGCCAAGGGCGGCACCCTGCGCGA
Source organism: Streptomyces sp. NPDC047017 (assembly GCF_040644175.1). Taxonomy (NCBI): domain Bacteria; kingdom Bacillati; phylum Actinomycetota; class Actinomycetes; order Kitasatosporales; family Streptomycetaceae; genus Streptomyces; species Streptomyces sp. NPDC047017. The sequence continues at coordinate 122,752 of NZ_JBEYVW010000015.1, forward strand.
GGGCCTGGACGCCTGGCACGCCAAGGCCGAGGGCAACTGCGCCGTCGACTACGGCTTCCACATGATCGTCTCCGATGTCACCGAGGAGACGCTGAAGGAGATGGACCTGCTGGTGGAGGAGGGCGTGACCTCCTTCAAGCAGTTCATGGCATACCCGGGGGTCTTCTACAGCGACGACGGGCAGATCCTGCGCGCCATGCAGCGCGCCGCCGGCAACGGCGGGCTGATCATGATGCACGCCGAGAACGGCATCGCCATCGACGTCCTGGTCGAACAGGCCCTGGCCCGCGGCGAGACCGACCCCCGCCACCACGGCGAGGTCCGCAAGGCGCTCCTGGAGGCCGAGGCCACCCACCGCGCGATCCGGCTGGCCCAGGTGGCCGGCGCCCCGCTGTACGTCGTGCACGTCTCGGCGCGCGAGGCGGTCGCCGAGCTGACCCGGGCCCGCGACGAAGGGCTGCCCGTCTTCGGCGAGACCTGCCCGCAGTACCTGTTCCTGTCCACCGACAACCTCGCCGAACCGGATTTCGAGGGCGCCAAGTACGTGTGCAGCACGCCCCTGCGCCCCCGGGGCCACCAGGCCGCCCTGTGGCGGGGCCTGCGCACCGACGACCTCCAGGTGGTCTCCACCGACCACTGCCCCTTCTGCTTCAGCGGGCAGAAGGAGCTGGGCCGCGGCGACTTCTCCAAGATCCCCAACGGGCTGCCGGGCGTGGAGAACCGGATGGACCTGCTCCACCAGGCCGTCGTCGACGGGCACCTCTCGCGCCGCCGCTGGATCGAGATCGCCTGCGCCGCCCCGGCCCGGATGTTCGGCCTCTACCCGAAGAAGGGCACCCTCGCCCCCGGCGCGGACGCCGACGTCGTCGTCTACGACCCGCACGCCGAGCAGGTCATCTCCGCCCGGACCCACCACATGAACGTCGACTACTCGGCGTACGAGGGCCGGCGCGTCACCGGCCGGGTGGAGACCGTGCTCTCGCGCGGGGAGCCCGTCATCACCGGGCGCGAGTACACCGGACGCCCCGGACACGGCGTCTACACCCCGCGCTCCACCTGCCAGTACCTCGACTAGGAGCGGTGCCCATGGACTTCGGACTCGTCCTGCAGACCGACCCGCCGGCCGCACGCGTCGTCAGCCTGATGCGGCGCGCCGAGCACAACGGCTTCCGCTACGGCTGGACCTTCGACTCCTCCGTGCTGTGGCAGGAACCGTTCGTCATCTACAGCCAGATCCTCGCCCGGACCGAGAAGCTGACGGTCGGCCCCATGGTGACCAACCCGGGCACCCGCACCTGGGAGGTCACCGCCTCCACCTTCGCCACCCTCAACGACATGTTCGGCAACCGCACGGTCTGCGGCATCGGCCGCGGCGACTCCGCGATGCGGGTGGCCGGCCGCAAGCCCAACACGCTGGCCCGGATCAGCGAGGCCATGAAGGTCATCCGGGCGCTGGGCCGCGGCGAGGAGGCCGACCTCGGCGGCGGCACCCCGGTCCGGTTCCCCTGGATCAAGCCGGGTGCCGAACTCCCCGTCTGGATGGCCGCGTACGGGCCCAAGGCGCTGCGGATGACCGGCGAGGAGGCCGACGGGTTCATCCTCCAGCTCGCCGACCTCTACCTCACCGAGTACATGGTCAAGGCGGTGAAGGACGCCGCGGCCGCCGCCGGACGCGACCCGGCCGAGGTGAGGATCTGCGTGGCCGCGCCCGCCTACGTCACCGCCGACGACTCGCCCGAGGCGCTCGCCCACGCCCGCGAGCAGTGCCGCTGGTTCGGCGGCATGGTCGGCAACCACGTCGCCGACCTCGTCGCCCGCTACGGCGAGCACTCCGCCGACGTGCCCGACGCGCTCACCGACTACATCAAGGCCCGCCAGGGCTACGACTACGCCCACCACGGACGCAGCGGCAACCCGGACACCGCGTTCGTGCCCGACGAGATCGTCGACCGGTTCTGCCTGATCGGCCCGGTCGGCAAGCACATCGAGAAGCTGAACGCGCTGCGCGCACTGGGCGTGGACCAGTTCGCCGTGTACGCCATGCACGACGCGCGGGAAGCCGTGATCGACGCGTACGGCCGTGAGGTCATCCCCGTCGTCAACGCCAGCTAGCCGGTACCCACCGATTGGGCCGCCCATGACCGACACCGCACCCCCGGCCATACCGCCGTCCACCCAGGTCGTCCTCCCCGACGGACGCGTGGAGATCGCCCCCGGCACCCCGTCGCCCGACGGCCCGCACGCCAACGCGGACCTGCTCCCGGTCCCCGTCGCCGGGCGCACCTGGACGACGTACAACTTCTCCGCGCTCTGGGTCGGCATGGCCCACAACACGGCCTCCTGGACCCTCGCCTCCGGTCTGATCGCGGTCGGCATGGACTGGAAGCAGGCGGTGCTCACCATCGCCCTGGCCAATCTGATCGTGCTGGTCCCGATGCTGCTCACCGGGCACGCGGGACCCAAGTACGGCATTCCCTTCCCGGTGTTCGCCCGCGCCTCCTTCGGGGTGCGCGGGGCCAACCTGCCCGCCGTGGTACGGGCGCTGGTGGCGTGCGGCTGGTTCGGCATCCAGACCTGGATCGGCGGCGAGGCGATCTACTTCCTGGCCGGGAAACTGATCGGCGACCGCTGGACGAAGGCCGCCGAGACCGGCGGGTACGCCTGGACGATGTGGCTGTCGTTCGCGCTCTTCTGGGTGCTCCAGGTCGCGATCATCCACCGGGGCATGGACACCATCCGCCGCTTCGAGAACTGGGCGGCGCCCTTCGTCCTGGTCGGCGCGTTCGTGATGCTGGGCCGGATGAGCGTGCGGGCCGGCGGCCTCGGCCCGCTGTTCGACCAGCCGTCCAGGCTGGGCTGGGGCGCCCACTTCTGGAAGCTGTTCGCGCCCTCCCTCATGGGCATGATCGGCTTCTGGTCCACGCTGTCCCTGAACATCCCCGACTTCACCCGGTACGGCAGGAGCCAGCGGGCGCAGACCCGCGGCCAGGCACTCGGCCTGCCCACGACGATGACCCTGTTCGCGTTCCTGTCGGTCCTCGTCACCTCCGGCTCGCAGGCCGTGTACGGCCGACCGGTCTGGGACCCGGTGCAGTTGGCCGCCAAGACGGACAACGTGATCGGTCTGCTGTACGCCCTGGTGACCGTGCTGGTGGCGACCCTGTCGGTGAACATCGCCGCCAATCTGGTCTCCCCGGCGTTCGACTTCTCGAACATCGCGCCGCGCAGGATCAGCTTCCGCACCGGCGCCCTGATCACCGCCGTACTGGCCGTGGCGATCTGCCCGTGGAAGCTGTACGCCGACCCGCAGGGCTACATCTTCACCTGGCTGGGCCTGGTCGGCGGGCTGCTCGGCACGGTCGCCGGCATCCTCATCGCGGACTACTGGGTGCTGCGCCGGGCCCGGCTCGACCTCGTCGACCTGTACCGCGCGGGCGGACGCTACTGGTACACGGGCGGCTGGAACTGGCGGGCCGTGGCGGCGTTCGCGGCGGGCGGTGTGCTGGCCGTCGGCGGCGCGGACTTCCATCCGCTGCTCGACGGCCGGCCGATTCCCGCGCTCAGGCCGCTCGCCGACTACGGCTGGGCGGTGGGCCTGGGCACGTCCATGGCCCTCTACCTGCTGCTGACGCTGCCGGCGGCCCGGCGCCGCCCGGCGGCCTGACCGCGCGGCGCGGCCGGGGCGGTCAGCCGCCCCGGCCGCCCCGCAGCGCGGCGACCGCCTCCCGGGCCGCGCCGATGGCGCCCTTGTTGATCTCGTCCGTGTCCGGCGCCTTCTTCGACTCGAAGTCGCTGCCGTTGTACGTGACGACCACCAGCGCGTTGGCGGCACGCACCAGCACCACGCCCTCACGGGTCTGCTGCTTGTCCTCGGTGGTCAGGTTCACCACCGAGTACGCGGCGTCACCGAGCCCGGGGACCGCCCCGCCGCCGCTCTTCTCCGCGGTCCGCTGCTGGTACGAGGACCGCGCCGCCGCGTCGGAGCGCATGATCTCGAAGGACACGTCGAGCCAGCGGTAGTCGTAGCCCTTGAGCGCGTTCCACGAGCAGGTGCGGCGCACCTGGCTGTCCGTGGACGCGATCTCCTTGCCCGCGGGCGGCGCGCCCGGCACCAGGGCGGCGAGCGTCTTCGCGGACACCGCCGAGCACGGCGCCGGAGCCGCCGCGTACGCCGCTGGCTGCCCGGACGAGGACGGCGCGGAGGACGGCCCGGACACCGCGGACGACCCGGCGCCCGCGGCGCCGCTCTCCGGTCCGGCGGCGGCCCGGTGACTGCCGGCGGCCTGCGCTGCCAGCGGCCCGGACGTCAACGCCCAGCCGGCGCAGGCGAGCACGAGGACCGGACTCAGCCGCGCGGTGAGCGCGAACGGCAGGGGGAGATCACGCACGGGAGCACTTCTCGTGTCGGACGGACGAGGCGGGGGGAGTCCACACTGCGGACGGGACGACAGTGTCACACGAGAGTCTGTGCGACGGAAGCGCGGCCTCCTCCCGCGCCCGAGCAGTCGCACAGCCGGGCCGGTCCGGTACGCGGGCGGCTCCCCTGCGACGGTCCCGTGACCCGGAACTATGGCTTCCGTCCCGGTCGCGCCGCGCGCGCCCTGATGGGCCGGGCCGATGCGCAGAGCCGCCGCCACCCTCCCCGTCCTGCTGCTCACCCTCGGACCCGGACTGACGGCAACCGGCCCCGGGACCGGCCCGCACGCCGCCCCGGCCACCGGCGGCCCGGACGCCCAGCCGCCGGACGCCGGCCAAGGAGTGCGTGCGCGGCCTCGGCTTCGGCAGCCTGCGGGACGTGGACCCGGACGAGCCGCCGGCCCGGCCGGACCTGCCCGCGGACGGGTCGGTCACGGACTTCCGACTCACCGTCGTCCGCACCTCGGACCACGCCCACCGCCACGGCGTGCGGGACCCGCGCGACACCGCGGAGAAGGGGTGGACGCTGCCGCATACGAGGCGCTCACCGGCGAGTCGGCCACCACCGACCCGAGGAGCACGCACGGCCACCGCATCCCCGAGCACGGCTGCCTCCGACGTCCCGGCCGAGATCCTGCGTTCCCGGCCCTGACCGCCGGGCCGGCCGGGGCGCGCGGAGTGACCCGCCTCGCGGCGTCACCAGGTCATCGCATCGCCGGACGCCGGGCCCCGGCCGGTGGGAGCATGGGGGCCGTCCGGGGCGCGGGGCGGCCGATCGCCCTCCGGGGAGCGGAGGTCCTCGTTCCGGCCGACGCGGGCAGCCCGACGCGGGCAGACAGCGAGGTGAGAGGTCCCCCATGTTCACGACCCGGCCCACCCTCCAGGGCACCTTCGGGATGGTGTCCTCCACGCACTGGCTGGCCTCGCAGTCGGCGATGGCCGTACTGGAGGGCGGCGGCAACGCCTACGACGCGGCCGTGGCCGGCGCGTTCGTGCTGCACGTCGTGGAACCCCACCTCAACGGGCCCGCCGGCGAGGTGCCGATCCTGCTCGCGCCGGCCGGCGGCGAGGTGCGGGTGCTGTGCGGGCAGGGCGTGGCGCCGGCCGGGGCGACCATCGCGCACTACCGGGGACTCGGACTCGACCTCGTACCGGGCACCGGACCGCTGGCCGCCGCCGTCCCGGGCGCCTTCGACGCGTGGATGCTGCTGCTGCGCGACCACGGCACCCTGGACCTGGCCGACGTCCTCACGTACGCCATCGGGTACGCCGAGCACGGGCATCCGCCCGTGGAGCGCGTCGGGGCGACCGTGGAGACCGTACGGGAGCTGTTCGAGACCGAGTGGACCTCGTCGGCCGAGGTGTACCTGCCCGGCGGCCGGCCGCCGCGCCCCGGGGAGTTGCTGCGCAACCCGGCGCTCGCCGCCACCTGGAAGCGGCTGCTGGCCGAGACCGCGGGCGCCGGGGACCGGGAGGCGCGCATCGAGGCCGCGCGGGAGGTGTGGCGGTCCGGCTTCATCGCCGAGGCGCTCGTCCGGCAGTCCGGCCGGCCCACCCTGGACACCAGCGGCGCCCACCACACGGGCACTCTCACGGCCGCCGACCTCGCCGCCTGGTCGGCGGCCTACGAACCACCGGCGACCCACGGCTGGAACGGCTGGACCGTCTGCAAGGCCGGCCCCTGGAGCCAGGGCCCGGTCCTCCTCCAGCAGCTCGCCCTGCTCCCGCCCGAACTGCCCCGGTACGGGTCCGCCGACTACGTCCACCTGCTCGTCGAGGGTTGCAAACTCGCCATGGCCGACCGCGAGGCCTGGTACGGCGACGCCGCCGAGGTACCGCTGGCCGAACTGCTGTCGGCGCCGTACAACGAGGAGCGGCGCGGCCTGATCGGCGCCGAGGCGTCCTACGAGCTGCGGCCCGGCAGCCCCGGCGGGCGTACCCCGCGCCTGAGCGCGCTCGCCGGCCGCACCGCCACCGGGCCGCATGCCTTCGACGCCCTCGGCGTCGGGGAGCCGACCGTCGCCGAGCCGCCCGCCTCCCCGGTGCCGGGCGAACCGCGGGTGGACGCCGACGGCGGCACCCGCGGCGACACCTGCCACCTGGACGTCGTCGACCGCTGGGGCAACATGGTCGCCGCCACGCCCAGCGGCGGCTGGCTCCAGTCCAACCCCGTGGTGCCCGGACTCGGCTTCCCGCTCGGCACCCGGCTCCAGATGACCTGGCTGGAGGAGGGCCTGCCGAACTCGCTGACGCCCGGCCGCCGCCCGCGCACCACCCTCACCCCCTCGCTCGCCCTGCGCGACGGCGTGCCCGTGCTGGCCTTCGGCACGCCCGGCGGCGACCAGCAGGACCAGTGGCAGCTGCACTTCTTCCTGGCCGTCGCGCTGCGCCCCGCCGTCCGCGGCGGACTCGACCTCCAGGGCGCCGTGGACGCCCCGAACTGGCACAACGACGCCTTCCCCGGCTCGTTCCACCCGCGCGGGACGCGTCCGGGCAGCGTCACCGTGGAGTCCCGCACGGACGCGGAGGTGGTCGCGGAGCTGCGCCGCCGCGGCCATGACGTGACGGTCGGCGATGCCTGGTCCGAGGGGCGCCTGTGCGCGGTGGCCCGGGACCCGCGCACCGGCGTCCTGTCGGCGGCGGCCAACCCGCGCGGAATGCAGGGGTACGCGGTCGGCCGCTGAGGTGAGGGGCCGGGTGCCGAGGCGAGCGGCGGGCCGCTGCGGCGGGCGGTTCGCGGCCCCGCTCCGCGCGCGAACGCAGTTCACCGCGATTCCACCCGGCGGCCACCGGCAGGGCGGGCGTTGTCAGTGGCCTGTGCTCTCATGGAGGCATGATCGAAGAGACGGAAACCATCGAGGAGTTTCTCGCACGTCACTCGGCCGACGTGGAAGAGGCGGTCCGCAAGGCCGCCGCGGCCGAGATCATGCCCCGCTTCCGCCGGCTCGCGGAGCACGAGATCGACCAGAAGTCCGGCCCGCACGACCTGGTGACCGACGCCGACCGGCTCGCCGAGCGGTACCTCACCGACGCGCTCGGCGCCCTGCTGCCCGGCTCCGTCGTGGTCGGCGAGGAGGCGGTGCACGCCGACCCCGCCGTCTACGGGGCGATACGCGGCGACGCCCCGGTCTGGATCGTCGACCCGGTCGACGGCACCCGCCAGTTCGTGCACGGCGACCCCGGCTTCTGCACCCTGGTCGCCCTCGCCCTGCGTGGCGAGATCCTGGCCTCCTGGACGTTCGCACCGGCCCGCGACCAGTTCGCCACGGCGATCCGCGGCCGGGGCGCCTTCCTCGACGGCGAGCGGCTGCGCTGCGGCGCGCCCGACCCGGACCGGGACCTGCGGGTGGCCACCTCCCACCCGGACTACACGACCGACGAGCAGAAGCGGGCCCTGCTGGGCCTGCGCGCGGCCGGGGTGGCCCACCGCTCCTGCGGCTCGGCCGGCCTGGAGTACCTCGCCATCGCGCGCGGCGAGCTGGATGCCACGGCGTTCTCCTGGGAAGCGGCGTGGGACCACGCGGCGGGCCTGCTGCTGGTCGAGGAGGCGGGCGGCGCCCACCTGACCCTCTCCGGCGAGCCCTTCCGTATCACCGGGGGCAACAGCCTGCCGTTCACGGCCGCACGGGACGCGGCGACCGCCCGGCGGGTGATCGGCCTGCTGACGGCCATGGTCTGAGCCCGCGCACCGCGGCGGCCGTGGCCGCCGGGGCCGGAGCCCGGCGGGTGCCCAGGGCGCGCCCCGGGGACCCGAGGGCCTGTCCCTGCGGCCCGGGGGCGCTCCCCCGCGGCCCGGGGGTGCTCCCGGCGGCCCGGCGCCCCGGCCCGGCGGCATATCCTGGCCCCCAGTGGCCATCGGCTGACGAAGCTGACGAAGGGGTCCGAGGTGCCGTCGATGCTCGATGCGGTCGTGGTGGGTGCGGGGCCGAACGGACTGACCGCCGCCGTGGAGCTGGCCCGCCGCGGCTTCTCCACGGCCGTGTTCGAGGCCCGGGACACGGTCGGCGGCGGCGCCCGCACCGAGGAACTGACCCTGCCCGGCTTCCGGCACGACCCGTGCTCCGCGGCGCACCCCCTGGCCGTCAACTCGCCCGCCTTCCGCGCCCTGCCCCTGGACCGGTACGGCCTGCGCTGGCTCCACCCCGAGCTGCCCATGGCCCACCCCTTCCCGGACGGCACCGCCGCGGTCCTGGCCCGCTCGGTCGCCGAGACGGCCGCCTCCTTCGGGCCGCGCGACGCCGGCACCTACCGCAGGCTGGTCGAGCCGTTCCTGCCCCGATGGGACACGCTCGTCCGCGACTTCATGTCGCTGCCGCTGACCGCGCTGCCCCGCGACCCGGTCACCCTCGCCCGCTTCGGCCTGGCCGGACTGCCCCCGGCGACCTGGCTGATGCGCCGCTTCCGCGACGAGCGGGCCAGGACCCTGTTCGCGGGTCTCGTCGCCCATGTCATGGCCCCCCTCGGCGGATTCGCCACCGGCGCCGTCGGACTCGTCTTCGCCCTGGCCGCGCACGCGCGGGGCTGGCCGCTGGCCCGCGGCGGCTCCCAGGCCATCTCCGACGCCCTCGCCGGGTACCTCACCGACCTCGGCGGCGCCGTGCACACCGACTACGAGGTCAAGCGCCTGGACGACCTGCCGCCCGCGCGCGCGTACGTCTTCGACACCTCGCCCACCGCCCTTGCCCGCATCGCCGGGCTCGGCCGCGCCTACGACAGCTACCGCTACGGCCCCGGCACCTTCAAGATCGACTACGCGCTGGACGGCCCGGTCCCGTGGACCGCCGAGGAGGCCCGCCGCGCCGGCACCGTGCAGATCGGCGCGGACAGCACCGAGATCGGCACCGCGCTGCGCGCCGCCTCCCGCGAGGGCCGCGCCCCCGAACGGCCCTTCCTCATCACGGTCCAGCCCACCGTCGCCGACCCCACCCGCGCCCCCGCCGGCAAGCACGTCTTCTGGGCGTACGGCCATGTGCCGAGCGGCTGGACCGGCGACCTCACCGACGCCGTCGAACGCCAACTGGAGCGGTTCGCCCCGGGCTTCAGCGACCGCGTCCTCGCCCGCGCCACCGCGGGACCGCCCGAACTCGCCGCCCGCAACGCCAACTACGTCGGCGGGGACATCGCCACCGGCGCGGTGTCCGGACTCCAGATCCTGCTGCGCCCCAAGCCGACCCTGTTCCCGTACCACACCCCGCACCCGGCCGTCTTCATCTGCTCCTCGGCGACCCCGCCGGGACCCGGCGTGCACGGCATGCCGGGGCACAACGCGGCGAAGGCCGTCTGGAGGAGGCTGCGACAGACATGACCCCCGCCCTCACGCTCGTCCGCGGCGACATCACCCGGCAGAGCGCCGACGCCCTCGTCAACGCCGCCAACTCCTCGCTGCTCGGCGGCGGAGGCGTCGACGGCGCGATCCACCGCCGCGGCGGCCCCGCCATCCTGGAGGAGTGCCGCGCCCTGCGCGCCTCCCGGTACGGCGGGGGACTGCCCACCGGCCGGGCCGTCGCCACCACGGCGGGCGCCCTGGACGCCCGCTGGGTGATCCACACCGTCGGACCCGTGTACCAGGGCCCCGGCAGCGATCCCTCGCCGCTGGCCTCCTGCTACCGCGAGTCCCTGCGCGTCGCCGACGAACTGGGCGCGCGGACGGTCGCCTTCCCGGCGATCTCGACCGGCGTCTACCGCTGGCCGCTGGACGACGCCGCGCGCGTCGCCGTACAGACCGTGCGCGAGACGGACACCGCCGTCGAGGAGGTCAGATTCGTCCTCTTCGACGAACCGGCGTACGAGGCGTTCGCCGCCCGGCTCGGCACCGGGCGCGGTACCTGACCGGCCTCGCGCTCAGCGCGGCCCGGACAGCCAGGTGCTGAGCCAGTGGAACGCCATCGGGTACGACGCCGCGAAGGTGTGGAAGTTGTGCCCGCCGCTGGACAGCAGCTGGGTGCGCACCTGGACCGTGGAGGGGCCGGCGGCCGTCAGGAACTTCTCGATGGACGAGGGCGGGCTGAGCCGGTCCTGCCGCGAGGTGGCCAGGAACAGGCTGACCGGCGCCTTGGAACGGGCGACGAGTTCGGTCGGGGCGTTGGCCCGGCGCACCGCCGGGTCGCGCAGCACGGACGGGTCGCCGGTCAGCGGGTCCGGGTCGATGGCGGCGCCCGCGGCGAACACCTTCGGATACTGCAGGGGCAGCTTCGCCGCGCAGTAGCCGCCGGTCGAGAAGCCCATCAGGCCCATGCCGCGGGGCCCCGGCACGGTACGGAACTTCTGCCGGACCAGATCCGGCACGTCGTAGGCCAGCCAGGTGGCGACCTTGCGGTGCGGCAGGTCGCTGCAGTCGGTGTCCACGCTGCCCGGGTCGATCACCGGCATCACCAGGATGAACGGGTTCGTCTTGCGCTGCTTCAGCAGATCCTCGTAGTCCCCGGGGATGCCGCCGCGCTCCAGCCAGGACTGCGGGGAGCCGGGGACGCCGTGCAGCAGGAACACCACCGGGAACTTCTTCTTGCGGTAGGCGGGGTCGTCGTACTGGGGCGGGGTCCACACCAGGACCTGGCCCGACAGGGTGGAGCGGCCGCCGCGGAAGTACGTGTCGAGCATGCCGCCGCGCGTGCCGTGGTTGAACTGCGCACGGCTCGGCGGCGGGCCGGGCATCGCCTCCGCGTTCGCGGCGTCCGTGCGGCCCAGCAGGTCGTCCCAGGAGGCGTACAGCCCGTAACTGTTGTTGATCCAGGTCGCCACCACGGAGATCGCGGTGAGCTGGCACACGGCGATCATCACCCCGTGCGTCAGCCAGCGCACCGGCCTCGGCCCGCGCACCATGGACCACACCGCGACCGTGCCGATCATCGCGATGACGGTCGCGACGACGAGAACGAAGAAGAACGTCGTGCCAGTCAGCGCCACGCGGTCACCCTCCCGTAGCGGCGACCGCATCCGGTACCGCTGTACGAAAACACTTGCAGCCGGGATTCGGGGGACGGCCCGCGAACACCCGGCACGTTGCAGGATGCGAAAAGCAACGCCCTGGTTGCCGTCGCACCTGCCGGGAAACTGTGACACGTGTGACGTCCGGGTGAACCGGCGGGGTCCAGCACCCCGCACGTCCATGTCGGATTCTCGCCAGCCCACGCGCGTCCGGTCCCCCATCCTGGAGGCATGCGGAACGCGATGCACACCGACCGGGCGCGCTGTGTCCGGGCCGTCCAGTCCAAGGACGCGCGGTTCGACGGCTGGTTCTTCACCGCCGTCGTGACGACCCGGATCTACTGCCGGCCCAGCTGCCCCGCGGTGCCGCCCAAGCCGGAGAACATGGTCTTCCACCCGAGTGCGGCCGCCTGCCAGCAGGCCGGGTTCCGGGCCTGCAAGCGCTGCCGGCCCGACACCAGCCCCGGCTCCCCGGCCTGGAACCGGCGCGCCGATCTGGTGGCCCGCGCCATGCGGCTGATCGCCGACGGCGTGGTGGACCGGCACGGCGTACCCGGGCTCGCCGCCCGCCTCGGCTACAGCACCCGCCAGGTGGAACGCCAGCTCCTGGCCGAACTCGGCGCGGGACCGCTCGCGCTCGCCCGCGCCCAGCGCGCCCAGACGGCCCGGCTGCTGATCGAGACCACCGCCCTGCCGATGGCGGAGATCGCCTTCGCCGCCGGGTTCTCCTCGATCCGCGCCTTCAACGACACCGTGCGGGCGGTGTTCGCGCTGGCCCCCGGCGAACTGCGCGCCCGTGTCCGGGGACGGGCGGGCACCGAGCAGCCGGGCACCCCCGGCGTCCTCGCGCTGCGCCTGCCCTTCCGCGCCCCGCTCACCCCGGACAACCTCTTCGGGCACCTCGCGGCGACCGCCGTGCCCGGCGTCGAGGAGTGGCGCGAGGGCGCCTACCGGCGGACCCTGCGCCTGCCCTACGGCCACGGCATCGCCGCGCTCACCCCGCGCCCGGACCACATCGCCTGCCGGCTCACCCTCAGCGACCTGCGCGACCTGCCCGTTGCCATCGCCCGCTGCCGGCGCCTGCTCGACCTGGACGCCGACCCGGCCGCCGTCGACGACCAGCTGCGCACCGACCCGGTGCTCGCACCCCTGGTCGCCAAGGCGCCCGGCCGGCGCGTGCCGCGCACCGTGGACGAGGCCGAGTTCGCCGTCCGGGCCGTGCTCGGCCAGCAGGTCTCCACGGCCGCCGCCCGCACCCACGCGGCCCGCCTGGTCACCGCGCACGGCGAACCGGTCGACGACCCCGAGGGCGGCCTCACCCACCTCTTCCCCGCCCCCGAGTCCCTGGCCGCCCTCGACCCCGAGTCCCTGGCCATGCCCCGCACCCGGCGTACCACGTTCACCACCCTGGTGAGCCACCTCGCCGACGGCACCCTGCGGCTGGGCGTGGACAGCGACTGGCCCCAGACCCGCGCCCGCCTGCTCGCGCTGCCCGGCTTCGGCCCCTGGACGGCCGACGTCATCGCCATGCGCGCCCTGGGCGATCCCGACGCCTTCCTCGCCACCGACCTCGGCATCCGGCGCGCCGCCCGCGAGCTGGGCCTGCCCTCGACCCCCGCGGCGCTCACCGCCCGCACGGCGCCCTGGCGCCCCTGGCGGGCGTACGCCGTGCAGTACCTGTGGGCCACCGACGACCACCCGATCAACTTCCTGCCCGTCTGAGGACGTACCGCCATGAGTTCCGTCAGCAAGCAGCACACCGTCATCGACAGCCCCTACGGCCCGCTCACCCTCGTCGCCGACGGCGACGGCGTGCTGTGCGGCCTGTACATGACCGACCAGCGCCACCGCCCGCCCGAGGAGACCTTCGGCGAGCGCGACGAGCACCCCTTCGACGAGGCGAAGGACCAGCTGGCCGCGTACTTCGCGGGCCGGCTGCGGCGGTTCACCCTGCCGCTGAGCCTGTCCGGCACCCCCTTCCAGCGCCGCGTCTGGGAGCAGCTGCGCGCCATCCCCTACGGCGAGACCCGCTCGTACGGCGACCTCGCCCACACCCTCGGCACCCCCGGCGCCTCCCGCGCGGTCGGCCTCGCCAACGGCAAGAACCCCATCGGCATCATCGTCCCCTGCCACCGCGTCGTCGGCGCCGACGGCAACCTCACCGGCTACGGCGGCGGCCTGCCCCGCAAGCAGCGGCTCCTGGACTTCGAGAGCGGCGCGGCGCTGTTCTAGCCGTCCGGGCGCGCCGCCGGCCGTCAGGCGTCCTGGCGGCTCACCCGGCCCGGTGCCCGTTCTCCAGCTCCGCCGTGCCGGTGTCCTCGGTGACCACGTCCAGGGCGGCCAGGACCCGGCGGCACAGGGGGCCCGGCAGATGGGCGGGGAGTCCGTCGCGGGGGACGAGGCGCCAGGACAGCAGTTCCTCCTCCTGGAGGCGGATCGCCGTGAACTCCTCCTCGGACAGGACGCCGCCGTCGTAGACGTACGCCACCAGGGGCGGGCGGCCGGGGCCGGGCACCCAGTCCACCGCGAGCAGCCGTCCGGGCTCGCGGTCGAGGCCGATCTCCTCCCGCGTCTCGCGGCGCGCACCCGCGCGCGGGCCCTCCCCGGTCCCGGACTCGATCGTGCCGCCCGGCAGCGCCCATCCCTCGCGGTAGTTCGGCTCGACGAGCAGCACCCTGCCCCGCCCGTCCCGGAAGAGGGTGGCGGCACCGGCCAGCACCCGGGGGAGCCCGGCGATGTAGGCGGCGTAGTCCGGCGGCTCTGGAGTCGTCATCCAGGCAGGGTAGCGAGCGCAGGTCCGGGCGGGGGAGCCCGCGGGCGGGCGGCGCGGTCGCCGTTCCCGGCCGTCCTCGCCTTCTCAGCCAGCGGGCGGGGCATGACGCCGGGGCCGGTCGCCGGTTATGGTCGCAGCGGCGCGACTGGCCCTGACGTACGGGGCCCGGAGAGCAAGGGGAAAGCAAGGTGGCGGACGCTGCAGTGCACGGCACCCGCAGGGTGCTGATTGCCGCGGACAAGTTCAAGGGCTCGCTGACGGCCGTGCAGGTCGCCGAGCGGGTGACGGCCGGGCTGCGGCGGGTCGTACCGGAGCTGGAGGTCGAGGCGCTGCCCGTGGCCGACGGCGGCGACGGGACCGTGGACGCGGCCGTCGCGGCCGGGTTCGAGCGCCGGGAGGTACGGGTCGCCGGTCCCCTCGGCGACGAGGTGACGGCGGCGTTCGCGCTGCGCGGCGACACCGCGGTCGTGGAGATGGCCGAGGCCAGCGGCCTGCAGCGGCTGCCGGCCGGTGTCTTCGCGCCGCTGACCGCGTCCACGTACGGCTCCGGCGAGCTGCTGCGCGCCGCGCTGGACGCGGGCGCCCGGACCATCGTGTTCGGGGTCGGCGGCAGCGCGACCACCGACGGCGGCGCGGGCATGCTGGCCGCGCTCGGGGCGCGTTTCTCCACGGCGGACGGGGAGCCGGTCGGGCCCGGCGGCGGGGCACTGGCCGACCTGGCCCACGCCGACCTGTCCGGCCTGGACCCGCGGCTCGCCTCGGTCGAGTTCGTGCTCGCCAGCGACGTCGACAACCCGCTGACCGGCCCGAAGGGCGCCCCGGCGGTCTACGGGCCGCAGAAGGGCGCGTCCCCGCAGGACGTGGCCACGCTGGACGCGGCGCTCGCGCACTTCGCGAAGGTCCTGGAGGAGGCGATCGGCGCCCGGGCCGCCGAGTACGCGGCCTCGCCCGGCGCCGGCGCGGCCGGCGGCATCGGCTACGGGGCGCTGATCGTGGGCGCCCGCTTCCGGGCCGGTATCGAGGTCATGCTCGACGTGCTCGGCTTCGCGCCCGCGCTGGAGCGCGCCACCCTGGTGATCACCGGCGAGGGCTCCCTCGACGAGCAGACCCTGCACGGCAAGGCCCCCGCCGGGGTCGCCGCCGCCGCGCGCGCCGCGGGCAAGGAGGTCGTCGCGGTGTGCGGACGGCTGGCCCTGGCGCCCGAGGCGCTGGGCCGGGCCGGTATCCGCCGCGCGTACGTGCTGACGGACATCGAGTCCGACGTGGACACCTGCATCGCCGAGGCCGGCCCGATCCTGGAGCGGCTGGCCGAGCGCCTCGGCGAGGACTACCTGCGCTGACCGGCCCTTCCTGTGCGAAAGAGAGGGTCCCGGAACCGTACGGTTCCGGGACCCTCTCACGTACTACTGACATACGACGCGGCTACGGCAGCTGTGTCGCCCGCGCCTCGCGCCGGTTGTCGCGGAAGTTGTTCACCCGGCGGGCCGTGGCGAACAGCGGGATCACCGCGCCCATGACCAGCTGCAGCGCGCAGCCGGTCTGCAGCAGCAGCTGCCCGCTCGGGGCGTCGAAGGCCCAGGCGGCCAGCAGCCCCATCGACAGCACGATCCAGGCGAGCATCGCCACCGCGAGACGGCCCCGCGGCTTGGGGTACTCCACCCGGCTCACCATCAGCCACGCGGTGCCCACGATCGCCAGCAGCGTCGCCACGAAGGGCAGCTCCAGGAGCACGATGGAGACCACCGTGAGCGCGCCGAAGGGCGAGGGCATGCCCTGGAACATGCCGTCCTTCAGCGTCACGCAGGAGAACCTGGCCAGCCGCAGCACGACCGCGAGCAGCACCACGATCGCCCCGAGCGCGGCCATCCGCTGGTGGGCGTCGTCCGCGACCATGCCGTAGACCAGCACGAAGTACGCCGGCGCCAGCCCGAAGCTGATCAGGTCGGAGAGGTTGTCCAGCTCCGCGCCCATGGGGGAGGAGCGCAGCTTGCGCGCGACCAGGCCGTCGAACAGGTCGAAGACCGCCGCGCACAGCATCAGGATGACGGCGGTGGCGGCGCTGTGCCGGGCCATGCCGTTCTCCTGGCTCCCGGTGAGGTGCGGGATCAGGATGCCGGTCGTGGTGAAGTACACGGCCATGAAGCCGCACGTGGCGTTGCCCAGGGTGAGGGTGTCCGCTATCGACAGGCGCAGCGAGAGGGGCATCTCCTCGTCGTCGTCCACGTCCGCGGCCTCGGGCACCCAGCCGGCCTGGGTCTCCGGATCAATCACGGTCAATGCGAGTCACCCCAGCCACGGTCTTCTGGCCGACCTCGACCGCGACCTCCACGCCCTCGGGCAGGTACAGGTCGACGCGCGAGCCGAACCGGATCAGACCGACCCGCTCGCCCTGCTCGACCTTGGTGCCCGACGGGATGTAGGGGACGATGCGGCGGGCCACCGCGCCGGCGATCTGGATCATCTCGATGTCGCCGAGTTCGGTGTCGAAGTGCCAGACGACCCGCTCGTTGTTCTCGCTCTCCTTGTTGAACGCGGGAACGAACCCACCGGGGATGTGCTCGACCGACGTGACCGTGCCGGCGAGCGGGGCACGGTTGACGTGGACGTTCAGCGGGCTCATGAAGACGGCGACGCGGGTGCGGCCGTCCTTCCACGGCATGATGCTCTGCACCACACCGTCGGCGGGCGAGACGACCCGGCCCTGGGTGATCTCGCGCTCGGGGTCGCGGAAGAACCACAGCATCCCCGCCGCGAGCGCGGTGGCGGGGACGGCCACGGCCTTGGCCACGCCCGAGCGGCGGGCGCGGACCAGGCTGACGGCTGCGGTGGCGACGGTCGGCAGAAGCCACGGCGATGCTCCGCGCGCGAGGCGTACGCCGGCGAGGCTGTCGCGAGGTGCAGAGGTTTGGCTGTGGGGCATGGATGACCTTCGTAGCGGATGATGCCGCGCTCTCGACGGGGGACGGCGGCTTTCCGCGATCGTAGCGGTTAAGGGCCACAACTGGGTAAGCCGGGAAGCCGAGTCGGCGGCCGAAGACCGCTGACGGGGTGTGATCTTCTTCTCCCAGAAAACACCCCGTATGCGGACAATCAGCCCTGGAACCGATACTCTTCGAGCAGTCGGCGGCCGATGATCATTTTCTGGATCTCGGCGGTACCTTCACCGATGAGCAGCATCGGGGCCTCGCGGTAGAGGCGCTCGATCTCGTACTCCTTGGAGAAGCCGTAGCCGCCGTGGATCCGGAAGGCGTCCTCGACGACCTCCTTGCAGTACTCGGAGGCCAGGTACTTCGCCATACCCGCCTCCAGGTCGTTGCGCTGTCCGGAGTCCTTCTTCCGGGCCGCGTTCACCATCATCGCATGCGCCGCCTCGACCTTGGTGGCCATCTCCGCCAGCTTGAACTGGATGGCCTGGTGCTGGGCGATCGGCTTGCCGAAGGTGTGCCGCTGCTGGGCGTACCGCGCCCCCAGCTCGAAGGCGCGCTGGGCGACGCCGCAGCCCCGGGCCGCCACGTTCACCCGGCCCACCTCGACGCCGTCCATCATCTGGTAGAAGCCCCGGCCGGTGGCGCCGCCGAGCACCCGGTCGGCCGGCACGCGCAGGCCGTCCATGATCAGCTCGGTGGTGTCGACGCCCTTGTAGCCCATCTTGTCGATCTTGCCGGGGATGGTCAGGCCGGGCCGGACCTCGCCGAAGCCGGGCTCCTTCTCCACCAGGAAGGTCGTCATGGACTTGTGCGCGGCCGTCCCCTCGGGGTGACCCTCGTCACTGCGCACCAGCACGGCCACCAGCGAGGAGGTGCCGCCGTTGGTCAGCCACATCTTCTGGCCGTCCAGGACGTACTCGTCGCCGTCCCGCACTGCCTTCGACGTGATGGCGGACACGTCCGAGCCCAGTGCCGGCTCCGACATCGAGAAGGCGCCCCGGATGTCCCCGAGGGCCATCCTCGGCAGGAAGTGGTCCTTCTGCTCCCGCGTGCCGTGCTGCTTGAGCATGTACGCGACGATGAAGTGGGTGTTGATGATGCCGGACACCGACATCCAGCCGCGCGCGATCTCCTCCACGCACAGCGCGTAGGTCAGCAGCGACTCGCCCAGGCCCCCGTACTCCTCGGGGATCATCAGACCGAACAGGCCCAGCTCCTTGAGGCCGTCCACGATCTGCTGCGGGTACTCGTCGCGGTGCTCCAGCTCGGTCGCGACCGGAATGATCTCTTTGTCGACAAAGTCCCGGACGGTGGAGACGATCTCCCGCTGGACGTCGGTGAGACCGTGGGTCTGGGCGAGACGGCTCATCTACTTCCCCTGTTCCTTCAGCTCGGGACGGCCCGGCTGCTCGCCGCCGCGCTCCTTGGTGTACGTCTCGGTCGGCACCATCACCTTGCGGCGGAAGACGCACACGAGGGTGCCGTCCTGCTTGTAGCCCTTGGTCTCGACATGCACGATGCCGCGGTCGTTCTTCGACTTCGACGGCCACTTGTCCAGCACCGTCGTCTCGCCGTAGAGCGTGTCGCCGTGGAAGGTCGGCGCCACGTGCTTGAGCGACTCGATCTCCAGGTTGGCGATCGCCTTGCCGGAGACGTCCGGGACGGACATGCCGAGCAGCAGCGAGTAGATGTAGTTGCCCACGACGACGTTCTTGCCGAAGTCCGTCGTCTCCCCCGCGTAGTGGGCGTCCAGGTGCAGCGGGTGGTGGTTCATGGTGAGGAGGCAGAAGAGGTGGTCGTCGTACTCGGTGACCGTCTTGCCGGGCCAGTGCTTGTAGACCGCGCCGACCTCGAACTCCTCGTAGGTCCGTCCGAACTGCATCGCGCTCAGCCCTCCGGGATCTCGAACTTCGACGTGCGCCGCATCCCGGCCGCCCGTCCCTTGCCGGCGACGACCAGCGCCATCTTGCGGCTGGCCTCGTCGATCATCTCGTCGCCGAGCATCGCCGAGCCCTTCTTGCCGCCCGCCTCGGACGTGCAGTACTCGTACGCGTCCAGGATCAGCTCGGCGTGGTCGTAGTCCTCCTGGGAGGGCGAGAAGACCTCGTTGGCGGCGTCCACCTGGCCGGGGTGCAGCACCCACTTGCCGTCGAAGCCGAGCGCGGCGGCCCGCCCGGCGACCTCGCGGAACCCGTCGACATTGCGGATCTGCAGGTAGGGGCCGTCGATCGCCTGGAGGTCGTTGGCGCGGGCGGCCATCAGGATCCGCATCAGGATGTAGTGGTACGCGTCCGCCGGGTAGCCCGGCGGCTGCTCGCCCACGACCAGCGACTTCATGTTGATCGAGGCCATGAAGTCGGCCGGGCCGAAGATGATCGTCTCGATGCGCGGCGAGGCCTTGGCGATCTCGTTGACGTTGTTGAGGCCCTGCGCGTTCTCGATCTGCGCCTCGATGCCGATCCGGCCGACCTCGAAGCCCATGGTCTTCTCGATCTGGGTGAGCAGCAGGTCCAGGGCCACCACCTGCTCGGCGTTCTGCACCTTGGGCAGCATGATGCAGTCGAGGTTCGGGCCGGCCCCCTCGACCACGGTGACGACGTCCCGGTACGTCCACTCGGTCGTCCAGTCGTTGACCCGGACCACCCGCGTCTTGCCCGTCCAGTCGCCCTCGTTGAGGAACTTGACGATGGTGTGCCGCGCCTCGGGCTTGGCCAGCGGCGCGCACGCGTCCTCCAGGTCGAGGAAGACCTGGTCGGCGGGGAGGCCCTGCGCCTTCTCCAGGAAGCGCGGGTTGCTGCCGGGGACGGCCAGGCACGAGCGCCGCGGGCGGAGACGGTCGACAGAAGGGAGGTGTGCGGCGGAGCCGCTCGCCGAAGGGGCGGTGGTGGGAGACGGGCGGGCGGTCATGCGGGGACCTCCAGGGGGTCGAGCTTGTTCGCTTTCCGGATCTCGTCGACGATCGCGCCGATGATGCCGGTGATGTCGAAGTCCTTCGGGGTGAAGACCGCGGCCACACCGGCGGCCTTCAGTTGTTCGGCGTCACCGCCAGGGATGATGCCACCGGCGATCACCGGAATGTCTGTGGCACCCGCCACACGCAGCCGTTCCAGCACGTCCGGCACCAGCTGGGCGTGCGAGCCGGACAGGATGGACAGGCCGACCGCGTGCACGTCCTCGGCCAGGGCCGCGTCCACGATCTGCTCCGGGGTGAGCCGGATGCCCTGGTAGACCACCTCGAAGCCGGCGTCGCGGGCCCGCACGGCGATCTGCTCGGCCCCGTTGGAGTGCCCGTCCAGGCCCGGCTTGCCGACCAGGAAGCGCAGCTTGCCCACGCCCAGGTCGCGGGCCGTCAGCTCCACCCGGGAGCGCACCTCGGACAGGGCGGACCCCTGCTCGGCGGGGACGGCCACCGGGGCGGAGGACACCCCGGTCGGCGCGCGGAACTCGCCGAACACCTCCCGCAGCGCCCCGGCCCACTCACCGGTCGTGACACCCGCGCGGGCGCACTCCAAGGTGGCCTCCATCAGGTTGTCGGTGCCCTTGGCCGCCTCCTTCAGCCGCTCCAGCGCCTTGCACGGGCGCGGGTGGTTGAACGGCGGCTGGTAGCGGGAGTCGCGCCAGCGCCGCAGCGAGTCCACCACCCGGGCCTCGACCGCCGGGTCCACCGTCTGGATCGCGGTGTCCAGGTCGGCGGTGAGCGGGTTGGGCTCGGTGCCCTCGAAGATGTTGACCCCGATGATCTTCTCCTGGCCGGACTCGATCCGGCCCCGGCGCTCGGCGTGCGAGGCGACCAGCTGCGACTTCAGGTAACCGGACTCCACGGCGGCCAGCGCGCCGCCCAGCTCCTCGATGTGGTCGATCTCCGCGAGGACGTCGGTGACCAGGGTGTCCACCGTCGCCTCGATCACCTTCGAGCCCTCGAAGATGTCGTCGTACTCCAGCAGGTCCGACTCGTAGGCGAGCACCTGCTGGATGCGCAGCGACCACTGCTGGTCCCAGGGGCGGGGCAGGCCCAGGGCCTCGTTCCAGGCCGGCAGCTGCACGGCACGCGCGCGGGCGTCCTTGGAGAGGGTGACGGCCAGCATCTCCAGGACGATCCGCTGGACGTTGTTCTCCGGCTGCGCCTCCGTCAGGCCCAGGGAGTTGACCTGGACGCCGTAGCGGAAGCGGCGGTGCTTGGGGTTCTCGATGCCGTACCGCTCCCGGGTGACCTTGTCCCAGATGCGGCCGAAGGCGCGCATCTTGCACATCTCCTCGACGAACCGGACGCCCGCGTTCACGAAGAAGGAGATCCGGCCGACGACGTCGCCCATGCGCTCCCGCGGCACCTGGCCCGAGTCGCGCACCGCGTCGAGCACGGCGATCGCGGTGGACATCGCGTACGCGATCTCCTGCACCGGTGTGGCCCCGGCCTCCTGCAGGTGGTAGCTGCAGATGTTGATCGGGTTCCACTTCGGGAGGTGGGAGACCGTGTACGCGATCATGTCCGTGGTCAGGCGCAGGGAAGGCCCGGGCGGGAAGACGTGTGTGCCGCGGGACAGGTACTCCTTGACGATGTCGTTCTGGGTGGTGCCCTGGAGCCTGGTGATGTCCGCGCCCTGTTCCTCGGCGACGACCTGATAGAGCGCCAGCAGCCACATGGCGGTGGCGTTGATCGTCATCGAGGTGTTCATCTGCTCCAGGGGGATGTCCTGGAACAGCCGGCGCATGTCACCGAGGTGCGCGACCGGCACCCCGACCCGGCCGACCTCGCCGCGGGCGAGGACGTGGTCGGAGTCGTAGCCGGTCTGCGTCGGCAGGTCGAACGCGACCGACAGACCGGTCTGGCCCTTGGCGAGATTACGCCGGTACAACTCGTTGGACGCCTCGGCGGTGGAGTGGCCGGCGTACGTGCGCATGAGCCACGGCCGGTCCTTCTCCCGCCGCCCGTCGGCGGGCTGACGCTCACTCATGGGTGCCCTCAGATGTTCCGGAAGCGGTTGATGGCGTCGAGGTGCTCGGCGCGCGACTCCTCGTCGCGCACCCCGAGGCCTTCCTCGGGGGCCATGCACAGCACGCCGACCTTGCCCTGGTGGGCGTTGCGGTGCACGTCGTGGGCGGCCTGGCCGGTCTCCTCCAGGGCGTAGACCTTGGACAGCGTCGGGTGGATCTTCCCCTTCGCGATGAGGCGGTTGGCCTCCCAGGCCTCGCGGTAGTTGGCGAAGTGCGAGCCGATGATGCGCTTCAGCGACATCCACAGGTAGCGGTTGTCGTACTCGTGCATGTAGCCCGAGGTGGAGGCGCAGGTGGTGATGGTGCCGCCCTTGCGGGTGACGAAGACGGAGGCGCCGAAGGTCTCGCGGCCGGGGTGCTCGAAGACGATGTCGATGTCCTCGCCGCCGGTCAGCTCGCGGATGCGCTTGCCGAAGCGCTTCCACTCCTTCGGGTCCTGGGTCTGCTCGTCCTTCCAGAACTTGTAGCCCTCGGCGGTGCGGTCGATGATCGCCTCGGCGCCCATCGCCCGGCAGATGTCCGCCTTCTGCGGGCTGCTCACCACGCAGATCGGGTTGGCGCCGCCGGCCAGCGCGAACTGCGTGGCGTACGAGCCGAGGCCGCCGCTGGCGCCCCAGATGAGCACGTTGTCGCCCTGCTTCATGCCGGCGCCGTTGCGGGAGACCAGCTGGCGGTAGGCGGTGGAGTTGACCAGGCCCGGCGCGGCGGCCTCCTCCCAGCTGAGGTGGGCCGGCTTGGGCATCAGCTGGTTGGACTTGACGAGCGCGATCTCGGCGAGCCCGCCGAAGTTGGTCTCGAAGCCCCAGATGCGCTGCTCGGGGTCGAGCATGGTGTCGTTGTGGCCGTCGCTGGACTCCATCTCGACCGACAGGCAGTGCGCGACGACCTCGTCGCCGGGCTTCCAGGCGTTGACGCCCGGGCCGGTGCGCAGGACGACGCCCGCGAGGTCGGAGCCGATGATGTGGTACGGCAGATCGTGCCGCTTGGCCAGCTCGTTGGTACGGCCGTAGCGCTCCAGGAACCCGAACGTGGACAGCGGCTCGAAGATCGAGGTCCACACCGAGTTGTAGTTGACCGAGGAGGCCATCACGGCCACCAGGGCCTCGCCCGGGCCCAGTTCGGGCACCGGCACCTCGTCCAGGTGGATGGACTTGCGCGGGTCCTTGTCGCGGGTCTCGAGGCCCGCGAACATCTCCGTCTCGTCCTTGTGCACGGTGATCGCGCGGTACGACTCGGGGAGCGGCAGTGCGGCGAAGTCGGCGGACGTGGCGTCCTTCGACTGGATCGCGTCCAGGATGTCCTTCACGGTCACGGTGTTGCCTCCGGCGGTGAGCGCCCTTGAGGGAGGGGCGCTGAGGGGTACGTCGGTGCTGCTGGGGATTCTGGGGTGGTGCCGTCGGTCCGGCGGGGTGCCATCGGTGCGGCGGGTGGTGCGGGCGGCGCTGGGTGGCGCGGGAGGGTTGCCTGTGACGCAGGCGTCCGGACGTGCGGGCCGGTGGCCCGCCGGGACAGCCTGCGCGCGGTGCGGTCGCCGCACGCCGGTCGCCCGGACTCCTTCAACGTATGACACCGCGTGTCAGCTGACAAGGCACTGAGTGCCACAACTTTCGCTCAGACGAAATCTTTACGTAACAAATGAGCGATGATCGATCGAACGCCGCCCGCGGTCTCCCCGAAAACGGCCCCTGACATGCCGAAACGGCCACCCCGCAGGGTGGCCGTCCATGGGCCGACCGTGGTCGTCCGCGGCGCGCCTCCGGCGCCGGAGGGGGCTCAGCGGTCCTTCAGCGCCGCCTCGATGGTCCGCATGACCTCGTCCAGCGGGGCATCGGTACGGGCCACGGTGACCAGTACCTCGCCGTGCCGGGAGACCGCCGCCGGAGCGGCGGGCTGGGCGGCGGCGCCCGTCGTGCGGCCGGCCCCGATCCCGGTGCCGAAGGTCCGGCGGACGATCGCGAAGGCGTGGTCGAGCTGCGTCTCCACGTCTCCCTGGCCGCCCGCCCGCAGCCAGCGCCGCAGCACGTGGTTGTGGGCCGTGACCACCGCCGAGGCGGCGACCTCGGCGAGCAGCGGGTCGTCGTTGGCGTCGTCGGCGTGCGCCCGCTCGTCGAAGTGGCCCAGCAGATAGCGGGTGAACAGGCGCTCGTAGCGGGCCACCGAGGCGATCTCCGCCTCCCGCAGGGTGGGCACCTCGCGGGTCAGCTTGTAGCGGGCCACCGAGATCTCCGGCCGGGCCGCGTACATCTTCATGACTTCCTTGATGCCCCGGCACACCGTGTCGAGCGGGTGCTCGTGCGCGGGGGCGGCGTTCAGCACCGCCTCCGCGCGGATCAGGGTGTCGTCGTGGTCGGGGAAGATCGCCTCTTCCTTGGAGCGGAAGTGGCGGAAGAAGGTGCGGCGGGCGACCCCGGCCGCCGCGGCGATCTCGTCGACCGTGGTCGCCTCGTACCCCTTCGTCGCGAACAGCTCCATCGCGGCGGCCGCCAGCTCCCGGCGCATCTTGAGCCGCTGCGCGGCGGCGCGGGAGCCGGCCGCGCTCTCCGGCGCGTCGGCCGTGGCGGGGGTACGTGAGGTCTTGGCGGGCTGGGGCATGACCTGAACGTACTGCATCCGCGCGGCCGAGTGCGCAGGTCCCCGGCTTTGCCCGCCCCCGGCGGGCGGGGGCGGGCCGGCCGGATCCAGCAGGCCGCCCCACTCCCGCCCGTCCCGGAACCGGTCCTCCGGCCGGCCCGCGCCGGGCGCCGGCGCGTCAGCGGCGGGCATATTCGCGGAAGCCGCGGCCCGTCTTGCGGCCGAGGCAGCCCGCGGCCACCAGATGCTCCAGCAGGGGCGCGGGCGCCAGGCCCGGGTCGCGGAACTCGCGGTGCAGCACCTTCTCGATGGCCAGCGAGACGTCCAGGCCCACCACGTCCAGCAGCTCGAAGGGCCCCATCGGATAGCCGCCGCCCAGCTTCATCGCCGCGTCGATGTCGTCGAGCGAGGCGTAGTGCTCCTGGACCATCTTGACCGCGTTGTTGAGGTAGGGGAACAGCAGCGCGTTCACGATGAAACCGGCCCGGTCGCCGCAGTCCACCGGGTGCTTGCGGATCTTCGCGCACACCTCGCCCGCGGTGGCGTGGACGTCGTCGGCCGTCAGCACCGTGCGCACCACCTCGACCAGCTTCATGGCCGGCGCCGGGTTGAAGAAGTGCAGGCCGATCACGTCCTGCGGGCGCGAGGTGGCGCGGGCGCAGGCGACCACGGGCAGCGAGGAGGTGGTGGTGGCCAGCACCGCGCCCGGCTTGCAGACCTTGTCCAGCGTCCCGAACAGCTGCTGCTTGACCGCCAGGTCCTCGGCGACCGCCTCCACGGCGAGGTCCACGTCGGCGAAGTCGTCGTAGCTGCCGGTCGCCGTGATCCGGTCCAGGGTCTGCGCGGCCACCTCGGCGCTCAGCCGCCCCTTGTCGACGGAGCGCGCCAGCGACGTGCCGATACGGGCCTTGGCGGCCTGTGCTTTCTCCGGACTGCGGGCGGCGAGCACGACCTCGTACCCGCCCTTGGCGAACACCTCCGCGATACCGGAGGCCATGGTGCCCGAACCGGCGACCCCCACCGACCGCACGGGCCGCCCGGGGACGGGGGAGTACCCCTCCGGCGGGGTCAGCGCGTCCGGCACCACCGTCCCGCTGCCCGGCGCCTCGTAGCTGTAGAAACCGCGCCCCGTCTTGCGGCCGGTCAGCCCCGCCTCGCTGAGCTGCTTGAGGATGGGCGCGGGGGCGTGCAGCCGGTCGCGCGACTCGGCGTACATGGCCTCCAGGACCGTGCGTGCCGTGTCCACGCCGATCAGGTCGAGCAGGGCCAGCGGGCCCATCGGCAGACCGCAGCCGAACCGCATCGCGGCGTCGATGTCCTCGCGGGAGGCGTACTTCGCCTCGTACATCGCGGCGGCCTGGTTGAGGTAGCCGAACAGCAGCCCGTCGGCGACGAACCCGGGCCGGTCGCCGACCGCGACGGGCTCCTTGCCGAGGTCCAGGGCGAGGTCGGTGACGGCGGCGACGGCCTGCGGCGCGGTCAGCACCGAGGAGACCACCTCCACCAGCTTCATGGCCGGCGCCGGGTTGAAGAAGTGCAGGCCCAGCACCCGCTCGGGGTGGGCCGAGTCGGCGGCCAGCCGGGTCACCGACAGGGCGTTGGTGCCGGTCGCCAGGATGGTCTGCGGCCGCACGATGCCGTCGAGTTCACGGAAGATCCGGTGCTTGACCTCGTACGACTCCGGCGCCACCTCGACAACCAGATCGGCGCCGGCCGCGGCGGCCAGGTCGGTGGAGGTGCGCACCCGGGCGAGGACCTCCGCGCGGTCCTTCTCGGTCAGCTTGCCACGCGCCACGGCGCGTGCGGTGGAGGTCTCCAGGGCGCCGACGGCACGGGCCGCCGCGGCCTCGCTGACGTCGATGCCGACGACCTCGCGGCCGGCCCGGGCCAGGACTTCGGTGATACCGGTGCCCATGGTGCCCAGACCCACGACGGCGACCGTCTTGAGCGGGGACAGAGGGGTGTCGGAGAGGGGAGCGGCCATCGCGGGACTCCAGGAATGAGGGGTGACGACTGGGAACGCGCCCCGGTACGCCGACGGCGCACCGGGTGCGTGCGGGAAGGGCTGCGATTGCGGGTGTCGCCGGGCTGCGAGCGCACACGCCCGGGACCGTTCGCCGCGGGCGCGCACACGCCCGTGCTGCGGCGGAAGGCCGGCCGGCCCTGTCCCGGGGCCGGGTCGAACAGCGGTATCTGAGAGATACCGGACCGACGACACTCGCGGTGGCTGCGTCACCAGGCCACTGCGAGTCGATGCGAGTGGGTAACCCGCTCGTCTGAGCTTAACCCGTGAGTAACGAGCGCGCCAGCCCCTGAGTGCGCGAGATGGCTCCCGCACCGGCGGGCACGCCCCTACGCTGCTGTCGTGGACGAAGAGTCGCGATCACTCACGGAGCGCTTACGGCAGGAGTCGGGCGGGACGGCCGCGTACCGGCATCTCGCGGCGACCGAGGACCCGGACGAGCTGGCCGAGGTCCTCACGGCGCCGGCGCAGCCGCTGTGGGCCAGGGAACTGGCGGCGTTCCGGCTGGGCACGGGCGGCGACCGCCGCGCCTTCGAGTCCCTGGTCCTGCTCCTCAACCACCGCGACCCGCAGCGCTGCGCCGGCGCCGCCCACGCCCTGGCCCGCCTCGGCGACCCCCGCACGGCCCGCGCGGCGGCCGCGCTCGCCACCAACGAACTGCGCGTCGCCTACGCGCTGCACCCCGTGCGCCTGCTGGTCCTCCTGCGCGCCCCCGAGTCCGTACCCGCCCTGATCACCACACTCCAGCGCCGGCTGCGCCCGCACGACCCTCACCGCCGCGTCGCCCTGGCCTGCGTGGAGGGCCTGGGCGCGCTCGGGGACGCGCGGGCCCGCCCGGTCCTCACCGAGGCCCTGGCCCACCCGGCCCTGGCCGAGGCCGCGGTGCACGCGCTGGCCCGGCTCCCCGGGCGGCGCTGACCCTCAGCCGCCGACCACCGCGAACGCCTCGATCTCCATCAGGAACTCCGGGCGCACCAGGGCCGCGACCTGGACCGCCGAGGCGGCCGGGAGGCGGTCGTCGGGTATGTGGGCGGAGCGGGCCGCGCGGATGGCCGGCATATGGCCCATGTCGGTGACGAAATAGGTGAGTTTGACGACGTCGTCGAAGCTCGCCCCGGCGGCCGCCAGGCAGCGCCGCAGGTTCTCGAAGACCTGGGCGGCCTGGGCGGCCGGATCGCCCGCGCCGACCAGCCCGCCGGCCTCGTCCAGGGCGAGCTGCCCGGAGACCGCGACGAAGCGGCCGGTGCCCATCACGACGTGGGAGTACTGCGGGGCGGGGGCCACGCCCTGCGGGGCGGTGATCCTGATCGGTTCGTTCATGTCCCCATGGTGGACCACGGGTGTGACAACCGGTCCCGAACCCGCGCCGGGGGCCTGCCGGTTGCTCAGCGCCGGAAGCCGACCAGCGCGTGCAGGGCCGCACCGCGCGCGGCGCCGGCCCGCGCGGCGGGCGCCGCCGCCTTCGTGCCCGGCGGCTCCGGGTCCGGTGCCTTCCGGCACACCGCGTCGGCCGCCCCCGCCGCCGCGGGCGGCACGGTCCCGTCGCCCAGGTACGCCGACAGGTGGTCGTCCAGGCAGGCGTTCCCGCTCAGGGTGATCCCGTGGTTGCCGCCGCCCTGCTCGACGACCAGCCGCGAGCCCGCCAGCAGGTGATGCACCGTCACGCCACCCTCGTAGGGCGTGGCGGCGTCGTCGGTGGCCTGGAACAGCAGGGCCGGCGGCAGCGCGTCGTTGGCGAGGGACACCGGAGTGCGGGCGGCGGTCGGCCAGAAGGCGCACGGCGCGTTGTACCAGGCGTTGTTCCAGGCCATGAACGGCGCCTTGCGGTACACCGCCCAGGTGTCCGCGTGCCACCGCCGCCAGTCACGCGGCCAGGCGGCGTCCCGGCACTGCACCGAGGCGTACACGCTGTAGCCGTTGGTGCCCGAGGAGTCGACGGCGCCGAGGTCCCGGTACGCGGCGACCAGCGGGCCGGTCTCCTTGTCGTTCACGTACGCCGCGAACGCCTGGGCGAGCCGCGGCCAGTAGCCGTTGTAGTAGCCGCCGGGGATGAAGGTGTCCTCCAGCTCGGAGGCGCCGACCTCGCCGCCCGCGGGCCGCTCGGCGAGCGCGGCCCGCATCGTGTACCACCGCGCTTCCACGCGGCCCGGGTCGGTGCCCAGCCGGTACGTCGTGTCGTACCTGGCGACCCACGCCATGAACGCGCGGTGGCGGTCGTCGAAGGCGAGGTCCTGGCGGAGGTTGTCGTCGTACCAGACACCGCCCGGGTCGACGATCGAGTCCAGCACCAGCCGGCGCACCCGCTCCGGGAACAGCTTGGCGTACACCGCGCCGAGGTAGGTGCCGTAGGAGTAACCGAAGTAGTTGATCTTCGGTGCGCCGAGCGCCCGCCGGACGGTGTCCAGGTCGGTGGCGGCGCTGACCGTGTCGAGGAACGGCAGCACGGGCGCGTACTTCTTCGCGCAGGCGGCCGCGTACGACCGCACGCGCGCGATGCCGGCCTCCTCCAGCGCGGGCGTGGCGGGCACCGAGTCCGGGCGCACGGGCGCGAAGTG
This sequence comes from Streptomyces sp. NPDC047017, assembly GCF_040644175.1. Taxonomy (NCBI): domain Bacteria; kingdom Bacillati; phylum Actinomycetota; class Actinomycetes; order Kitasatosporales; family Streptomycetaceae; genus Streptomyces; species Streptomyces sp. NPDC047017. The sequence goes on from NZ_JBEYVW010000015.1 coordinate 151,933, forward strand.
GTCCGGCGCGCAGTCGACGGCCGGGGTGCTCGCCCCCACCCCGCGCGGGTCGAAGCCGATGACGTCGTACTGGGCGGCGACCGGCGCGGGCAGCGCGGAGGCGACGAAGGCGGCGAGCGTGAGCCCGCTGCCACCGGGCCCGCCGGGGTTGACCAGCAGCGGCCCCTGGAACGTCTTGGCGGTGTGCGGGACCCGGGACAGCGCCAGCGTGATCTGCTGCCCGGCGGGGTCCTCGTGGTCGAGCGGCACCCGCACGGACCCGCACTGGAGCGTCGGGTGGTCGGCGGTGCCGCAGTCCTTCCAGGCGACCGGGGCGGTGGGAGCCGCCGGGGCGGCGGCCGCGGTGGGGGAGGTGGGGGAGGTGCTCGCGCCGGCGGGGACGGCGGTGAGCGAACCGGCCACGACGACGGCGGCACCGCAGAGCGCGGCGGCGCGTTTTCTCATGCGTCCTCCCAGGACGGAGAGGCTGCGGACCGCGAAGTGGGCGATCCTCGCCGCATCGTCCCGGGATGCGCACCCCGCGGAACGTCCCCCGGCGGTTCTTGACCCGATTGCGCCGCGCGATGCCCTCGAACGATCGCCCGCCGGGACCGTGTTTCCCGCCCGCCGCGCCCGGCCCGGGGCCGTCACCCGAACGGCCCACCCGGGGCGGGGCCTGGAGGTGCGCGGTAACTCGATCGGCCGCACGCTGGAGAAGAACCGCTCGCCGACCCGCTTCCCGCCTGCCCACCGCTCGGATCACCACTCCGTGAGGAGGCGCCGTGATCGTGATAGCCCTGCTCGTCCCGGTGGCACTCCTGCTCCTGATGTTCGCCCTGGACGCCTGGGAGAACTTCCTGTTCCCGGGTCCGCCGCCGAACTGGCCGGACGCCGAGATCCCCGAGCAACTGACACCGGACCCGCCGACGCACGGCTGACCGCCCCATCGCAGACCGCAGACCGCGGACCGCATCACCGCACGCCGGCCCCGGCACCGGACCCCGGCCGCTCTCAGAGGAGCGAGAGCTGCACGGGTCCGGACGCCGGGGCCGGCGCCGTCGCGGCCGGCTCGGGCGTCCGGACGCGCCGCGCCGCCCCCGCGCGCGTGGGGCCGATGCCGTACTCCCGGGCGAGGTCGTGCACCTGGCGGGTGATGTGGCGCTGGTACCACTTCGGCGCGTAGGCGCCCCCGGCGTACAGCCGCTCGTAGCGGCCGACGAGGTGCGGGTGGTGCCGGCCGAGCCAGGCCATGAACCACTCCCGGGCGCCGGGGCGCAGATGCAGGGCCAGCGGGGTGACGGAGGTGGCCCCGGCCGCCGCGATCGCCCGCACGGTGGCCCGCAGCCGGTCGGGATGGTCGCTCAGGAAGGGGATGACCGGCGCCATCAGCACCCCGCAGCCGATGCCGTGCTCCCCGAGCGTGCGTACGACGTCCAGGCGGCGTTCCGGCGCGGGCGTGCCCGGCTCCACGGTGCGCCACAGCTCGGTGTCGGTGAAGCCGACCGAGACGGAGATGCCCACGTCGGTGACCTCGGCGGCCTGGACGATCAGGTCCAGGTCGCGCAGGATGAGCGTCCCCTTGGTGAGGACGGAGAACGGGTTCGCGTGGTCGCGCAGCGCGGCGAGGATGCCGGGCATCAGGCCATAGCGGCCCTCGGCGCGCTGGTAGCAGTCCACGTTGGTGCCCATCGCGATGTGCTCGCCCTGCCAGCGGGGTGAGGCCAGCCGGTGGCGCAGCAGCTCGGGCGCGTTCACCTTGACCACGATCTGGCTGTCGAAGCCGAGGCCCGTGTCCAGGTCCAGGTAGCTGTGCGACTTGCGGGCGAAGCAGTACACGCACGCGTGCGTGCAGCCCCGGTAGGGGTTGACCGTCCATTCGAACGGCATTCGGGAGGCTCCCGGCACCCGGTTCACGATCGAACGGGCCCGGACCTCGTGGAAGGTGATCCCGCGGAACTCCGGTGTGTCGAAGGTCCGGGTCGTGACCGCCTCCGCGCCGAACAGCGCGGCCTCGGCCCGGCCGTGCGCGGCGCTCCCGGCGGTCGCGGCGTTCCCGGTGTCGTCCGGGCCCGCGGTGAGGTTGTCCCAGCGCATGACGCCTCCTCGGTAGCACTGGCCACAGAATAGAACACTTGTTCCCTTGATCGTGCGGACCCCGATCGTGCGGACCCCGATTTGGGGCGCCGGGCGACGGGGTGGTTGGCTTTGCTCCCACCCTGAGAACGGATGTCCTGGAGGAACCCCATGGCGCAGGTCGAGGCCACTACGGAGCGGGTCGTCGCGGCGGACGCGGAGAAGGTGTTCGACGCCCTCGCCGACTACAGCGGCACCCGCGAGCGGCTGCTGCCCGAGCACTTCAGCGAGTACGAGGTGCGCGAGGGCGGCGACGGCGAGGGCACCCTCGTGCACTGGAAGCTCCAGGCCACCAGCAAGCGCGTCCGCGACTGCCTGCTGGAGGTCAGCGAGCCCACCGACGGCGAGCTGGTCGAGAAGGACCGCAACTCCTCCATGGTCACCACCTGGCGGGTCACCCCGGCCGGCGAGGGCCGTTCCCGGGTCGTCGTCACCACCACCTGGCAGGGCGCCGGCGGCATCGGCGGCTTCTTCGAGAAGACGTTCGCCCCCAAGGGCCTCGGCCGGATCTACGACGCCCTGCTGGCCAAGCTCGCCGCCGAGGTGGAGAAGTAGTCCTCAGCGGACAACTCGCCGCCGAGGGGCCCATGTTGACCCCTTCACCGGTTCGAGTGATCTCCCCGCCACGCCGCGCTGTGCCGTAACCCGCCGCGCCGCCCGTAGTTGTCGCTGTTACGCGCGGCGACCGCGCGGCAGTGCGACGAGGGAGAGGTACGTGGGCGGCGTGGGCGGGATCACTCTGGCGCAGGACGAACCGGTCGCGGCGCCACCGGACCCGCGCGCCGCGCCCGCGCGGAGCGCCGCCGCCGCGCCGCCGGCCGGCCCGGAGCCGCTCAGCCCGCGCCGGGTGCGGCTGGTCTTCGTCGGGCTGATGCTCGCGCTGCTGCTGGCCGCCCTGGACCAGATGATCGTCGCCACCGCGCTCCCGAAGATCGTCGGCGAGCTGCACGGCCTGGACAAGATGTCCTGGGCGATCACCGCCTACCTGCTCACCGCCACCGTCGGGCTGCCCGTCTACGGCAAGCTCGGCGATCTGATCGGCCGCAAGGGCGTCTTCCAGTTCGCCATCCTGGTCTTCGTCGTCGGCTCCGCGCTGGCCGGCCGGGCGCAGACCATGGACCAGATGATCGCCTTCCGCGCGGTGCAGGGCGTCGGTGCGGGCGGCCTGATGATCGGCGTCCAGGCCATCATCGCGGACATCGTCCCGCCCCGGCAGCGCGGCCGGTTCATGGGCCTGATCGGCGCCGCCTTCGGCCTCGCCTCCGTCGCAGGCCCCCTGCTCGGCGGCTACTTCACCGACCACCTCTCCTGGCGCTGGTGCTTCTACGTCAACGTGCCCTTCGGCCTGGTCACCCTGGCCGTCGTCACCGTCGTGCTGAAACTGCCCAGGCAGCGGGCCCGGGGCCGCTTCGACGTCCTGGGCACCCTGCTGCTCGGCGCCGCGTCCACCTGCCTGGTGCTGCTGACCAGCTGGGGCGGCACCGAGTACGCCTGGAACTCGCGCGTGATCTGGGGCCTGGGCGCGGGCGCCGTGGCGGCCACCGCCCTCTTCGCCGTCGCCGAACGCCTGGCCGCCGAACCCCTCATCCCGCTCCGGCTGTTCCGCGACTCCGTCTTCACCATCAGCGGCCTGGTCGGCCTGGTCATCGGCGTCGCCCTGTTCGGCGCGGCCAGCTATCTGCCGACCTTCCTGCAGATGGTCGACGGCGCCTCCGCCACCGGGTCCGGGCTGCTGATGCTGCCCATGATGGGCGGCATCGTCGGCGCGTCGATCGTCTCCGGGCAGCTCATCAGCCGCACCGGCCGCTACCGGGTCTACCCGCTGCTCGGCAGCGCCCTGTCCGCCGTCGGCATGTGGCTGCTGTCCCGCCTGGAGGTGGACACCTCCCGCCTGGAGTACAGCGCCTGGATGGCCGTGCTCGGGGCCGGCATCGGCCTGGTGATGCCGGTGCTGGTGCTCGCCGTGCAGAACTCCGTGCGCCCCGCCGACCTGGGCACCGCCACCAGCGCCAACAACTACTTCCGGCAGATCGGCGGCAGCGTCGGCGCCGCGATCTTCGGCACCCTCTTCGCCGACCGGCTCGCCGACGCGCTGCGCGACCGCCTCCCCCCGCGCGCGGGCGCCGCCCTCCCCGACCCCGAGTCGATCACCCCCCAGGTGGTGCGCACCCTGCCGCCGGCCCTGCGCGACGCCTACATCCAGGCGTACGCCGACGCCATGCCGCGGATCTTCCTCTATCTGGTGCCGGTGCTCGTCCTCGGCCTGATCATCGCCTGCTTCCTCAAGGAGAAACCGCTGGTGTCCCACAACACCCCCGCCCCGGCCGCCTTCGAGACCGACCCCGAGCCGCCGCACCCCACCGTGCCGCAGGCCCGCGCGCCCTACCCGGCCGGAGTCCCCGTCTGCGGCACGGTGCAGCACGCGGACGGCACCGTCGTGCCCCGCGCCGCGCTCACCCTGATCGACGTCGGCGGACAGCAGATCGGGCGGGGCGCGAGCGGCGAGGACGGCCGGTACGCGCTGTCCACCCCGGGCACCGGCTCCTACGTCCTGATCGCCGCGGCCGGCGGGCACCAGCCGCAGGCGGTCTCGGTCACCGTCGGGGAGCGGCCCGTCGAACTCGACGTCGTCCTCGGCGGCGCCGGACGCCTCGCGGGCACCGTGTGCACCGCGGACGGCAGCCCCGTGCGGGACGCCGCCGTCACCCTGACCAATGTGCACGGCGAGGTCGTCGCCAGCACCCGCAGCGGCCGCGAGGGCGGCTACGTCATCACCGAGCTGGTCGCCGGCGAGTACACCCTCGCCGCCAGCGCGCCCGCCTTCCGCCCCGCCGCGCTCCCGGTCAGCGTGCAGGCCTCCCGGGAGACCCGCCAGGACGTGGAGCTGGCGGGCGGCGCGGTGCTGCGCGGAACCGTCCGGGCCAGCGGCGGCCGCCCCGTCGAGGAGGCCCGCGTCACCCTCCTCGACGCGGCAGGCAACGTCGTCGACACGCTCACCACCGGAGCCGACGGGACCTTCCGGTTCGTCGACCTCTCCTCCGGCGAGTACACCGTGATCGCGGCCGGCTACCCGCCGGTCGCCACGGTCCTCCAGGTCGCCGGCGGCGGCCGCACCGAGCGGGACCTCCAGCTCGGCCACGAGGACTGACCCGGCCGCCGGGGGCGCGGGCCCGCCTATCCCGCCCCCGGCGCGCCTCTCTCCGCCCCGCCGGACCTGCGTGTCAGCAGGACTGCGTATTGTCGCATTGGCGTAGTTTGGGGTGCGGGGACGGCCGCTTCCCCCGCCCGTCGCGGGGCATGGACCGCCCCCGCGCACCCGCCCCCACCCACCGCACCCCCCACGGAACAGAGACGAGAGGTGGCCGTGTCGAGCGCCGCGCCCGCACCGGACGTCAGTGTCGTCGTCATCGTCTACAACGACCGGGAGCGACTTGCGACGGCCGTAGGCTCCGTCCTCGCGCAGACCCTGCGCAACGTCGAGGTGATCATCGCCGACGACTGCTCGACGGACGGCTCCCACGAGGTCGCGCGGGCGCTGGCCGCCGCCCACCCCGGCACGGTCCGCGCGATCCGCCTGCCGGCCAACAGCGGCGGCTGCGGGGAGCCCCGCAACCAGGGTGTCAAGGCCGCCCGCGGCCGGTACGTGATGTTCCTGGACAGCGACGACACCCTGGAACGCAACGCCTGCCGCAACATGGTCGAGGCCGCCGACCGCACCGGCGCCGACCTCGTCTCCGGCCGGTGCGTACGGGTGTTCACCGACAGCCGGCACGGCAAGCGCGTCCCGTGGTACCCGTGGCTGTACCGCGCCACCCGCACCCTCGACTCCGTCGCCGAACTGCCGGACCTGTTCGTCTTCGACACCCTGTCGACCAACAAGTGCTACCGGCGCGACTTCCTCCTCGGCGGCGGCCTCGCCTTCCCTCGGGGCATCCACTACGAGGACCTGCTGTTCTCCGCCCAGGCCTACCTGGCCGCCCGGCGGATCACCCTCGTCCCCAACACGGTCTACTTCTGGAACGTCGCCGAGAAGACCGCCGACAAGTCGATCAGCAACCGGCGCGGCGAGATCCGCAACTTCGCCGACCGGGTCGAGATCCACCGCCGTATCGACGCCCTCCTCGACCAGCGGGGCGAGGCCGGGCTGAAACTGGCCAAGGACATCAAGTTCCTCAAGCACGACCTCGTGCTGTACCTGCGGGAACTGCCGTTCCTCGACGACGACTACCGCCACGGCTTCGCCGAACTGGCCCGCGGCTATGTGCGGGACTTCCCCGACGCGGCCTACGCCGAACTCGACCGCGTCCACGCCATCTGCGCCCAGCTGCTGCTGCGCGAGGACTGGACCGACCTGATGCCGGCCATCGACACCCTGATCAACCGGGACAAGATCGCCACCCCGCTGACCGAGCGCGACGGCCGGATCTACTGGACCGACCGCTACCTCGACGACCCCGAGATGCGCTCCGTCCTGGACGTCACCGCCCTCGGCCACCACGCCAAGCGGCTGCACCAGATGTACCTGCGCAACCGGCTCACCGAGTACCGGGTGCACGGCGGCGACGTACAGCTGGCCGGGAAGATCGTCAACCCGCTGCACACCGTCCCGCCGGACGCCCGCCTCACCGCCGAGCTGGAGTTCCGCGCCCGGCGCCGCAGCCTGCAGACCTTCCGCTTCCCGGTGGCCGACCTCGTCCACGAGGGCGACGCGATCAGCTGGCGGGCCGAGCTCCCGCTCGGCCGGCGGCTGCGCCCGCTCGGCGTCATCGACGACGTCTGGGACGTCCGGCTGCACCTGACCGCGGACGGCAGCCGCACCACCAGCCGGCTCACCGTCGGCACCGTCGACCTGGAGCACGCCGACGCCCTTCCGGTCCGGCCGCGCCTGACCCGGCTCCTGGCCGACCGCCTCCAGGCCCAGGTGTCCGCCAAGGGCCACCTCGCCTTCCGGCTCACCCAGCACGGCCGGCTCGCCCGCACCGGCCGCGCCGCCGTGGAACGCAACCTGCACGGCCGCCCCGCCCGCACCGCCAAGGGCGCCTACCGCACCCTGCGCGCCGTCCGCCGCGACCTGCACTCCGGCACCCGCAAGCTCCAGGTCTACGACCGCATGCTGACGAAACTGCCCGTCCGCAAGGGCACCGTCGTCTTCGAGAGCCACCTCGGCAAGCAGTACAGCGACAGCCCGCGCGCGATCTACGAGGAGATCCGCCGCCGCGGCCTGCCCCTCACCCCCATCTGGTCCTACGCCGGCGCGCGCCCCGACGGCTTCCCCGAGGACGCCGAGCTGGTGCGCCGCTGGTCGTGGCGGTACCTCAAGGCGCTCGCCCAGGCCGAGTACTGGATCGACAACCAGGGCTACCCGCTGCGCCTGGCCAAGCGCCCGGAGACGACGTACATCCAGACCTGGCACGGCTCCGCGCTCAAGAAGATGGGCTTCGACGAACCCCTCCAGCGGATGCGGTCCGAGCAGGAACAGCTCACCTACCAGCAGGCCCTGGACCGGTTCGACCACTTCGTGGTCCGCGGCGAGCACGACGTGCGCACCCTCGCCCGCGCCTACCGCGTCCCGGAGCACAAGCTGCTGCGCACCGGCTACCCGCGCAACGACGCGCTGGTACGGGCCCGGCAGTCCGGCACCCCGGACCCCGGCACCCGGCAGCTCGCCGAACGCCTGGGCATCGCCCCCGGCCGCCGGGTGCTGCTGTACGCGCCCACCTTCCGCTCCCGCCCGGGCGGACCCGTACGCGAGTTCGCGTTCCCCTTCGACGTCGAGGAGTTCGCCGACCGCTACGGCGACGCGTACGTGCTGCTGGTGCGCGCGCACTACCTGAACCGGCTCACCCTGCCCCCCGCGGTGGCCGGCCGCGTCGTCGACGTCAGCGCCGAGCCGGACATCACGCCGCTGATGCTGCTCTCCGACGCCCTGATCACGGACTACTCCTCCGTGATGTTCGACTACGCGCTGCTCCAGCGCCCGATGGTGTTCTACGCCCACGACTGGGAGGAGTACGCCGAGGACACCCGCGGCACCTACTTCGACCTGCTCGCCGAGGCGCCCGGGCCGGTCCCGCGGACCCAGGAGGAGCTGTTCGCCGCGCTCGGCGACCTGACCGCCGTGCACACCGCGTACGAGGCACGGCTCAAGGAATTCGTGGAGAAGTACGGCGAGTACGACCGCGGGGACGCCGCGGCGCAGATCGTGGACCGTTTCTTCGGACCCGTGGGAGAGGCCCGATGACCCAGCGCGACATCATCTTCGTGGCCAACGAGGTCGACGAACTGGGCGGCGTGGGCCGCTGGCAGGCCCAGCTGGCCGGACTGCTGGCCGGGCGCGGCCACCGGGTCACCGTCGTCGGCATCGCCCCCGCCAACCACCCCATGGACCTGGGCGAACGGCCCCCGTTCCGCACGGTGACGCTCTACGCCCAGCGGCCGCCAGGCCGCCCCCGCCCGCGCCGCCTGCTGGGGGCGGCCGGCCCGGCCGCGCGCCGCCACGAGCGGCGGATGCGCGGCGCCGCCGCCCGGCTCACCGCCCTGTTCCGGGCCGCCGGGCCCGGCGCGGTGATCATCGTCCCGCAGGTGTGGGCGATGGAGTGGGTGGCGCTCGCGGACACCGCCGGCCACCCCGTGATCGGCATGACCCACGAGTCCTTCGACACCGCCCGCAAGTCGTCCCGGTTCGCACGCGTCAAGAAGTACTTCACGGACGTGGACCGGCTGCTGGCCCTCACCCAGGAGGACGCCGACCGCTGGGTGGGCGAGGGCCTGAACAACGTCGGCTTCCTGCCCAACCCGCTGCCGGTCGCGTTCGGCACACCGTCCCCGCGCACCGAGAAGACGGTGCTGAGCGTCGGCCGGCTCTCCCACGAGAAAGGCGTCGACCTGCTCCTGGACGCCTGGGCCGAGACCGTGCCGCACCAGCCCGGCTGGACCCTGCGCATCCACGGCAGCGGGGAGGCCGAGGCCGGGCTGCGGCGGCAGTGCGCCGAACTGGGCCTGGACGGCTCGGTGGACTTCGCCGGGCAGACCGGCGACGTGCCCGGGGCGCTGCGCGCCGCCTCCGTCTTCGTGCAGTCCTCCCGCGGCGAGGGCTTCCCGCTGGTCCTGCTGGAGGCGATGGCAGGCGGGGTGCCGTGCGTGGCGTTCGACTGCGCCCCCGGGGTGCGTGAGATCGTCACCCACGAGGCGGACGGGCTGCTGGCCCGGCCCGGCAACACCTCCGAACTCGCCCGGCACCTCGTGCGCTTGATGTCCGACGGGCAGCTGCGTGACAGGATGGGCGAGCAGGCCCTGCGCAGCGTACGGCGGTTCGACCCGGACGCCGTCACCAGCCGCTGGGAGGAACTGTTCGACCTCCTGGAACGCTGAGGTCCGCGCAGGACCGCCGGTGAGAGCGACGACGAACGAAGGCGGAGCGCGCATGGCCGTGTGGAACGACCGCGACCACCGTGGTGAGAGCCGGGACCTGGCGGTCAACCCGCTCTTCAGCCGCGAACCCCTCCAGGTGCCGCGCTACGCGCTGCCGGAGGGGGAGATGGAGCCGGACACTGCCTATCAGGTGGTGCACGACGAGCTGATGCTCGACGGCAACGCCCGGCAGAACCTGGCGACCTTCGTCTCCACCTGGACCGAACCGCAGGCCAGGGCGCTCATGGACGAGTGCCTCCAGAAGAACATGATCGACAAGGACGAGTACCCGCAGACCGCGGAACTCGAACTGCGGTGCGTGCACATGCTGGCCCGGCTCTGGCACGCCGAGGACCCCCGGCACGCGGTGGGCTGCTCCACGACCGGGTCCAGCGAGGCGGCGATGCTCGGCGGTCTCGCGCTCAAGCGGCGCTGGCAGCACCGGCGCCGCGCCGAGGGCAGGTCCACCGAACGGCCCAATCTGGTCATGGGCGTCAACGTCCAGATCTGCTGGGACAAGTTCGCCGACTACTTCGAGGTCGAGCCGCGCTACGTTCCGATGGAGGGGGACCGCTACCACCTGACCCCCGAGCAGGCCGTCGCGCTGTGCGACGAGAACACCATCGGGGTGGTCGCGGTGCTCGGCTCCACCTTCGACGGCAGCTACGAACCGGTCGCCGCCGTCGCGGCCGCCCTGGACGACCTCCAGTCCCGCACCGGACTGGACATCCCCGTCCACGTCGACGCGGCCTCCGGCGGCATGATCGCCCCCTTCCTCGACCCGGACGTGGAGTGGGACTTCCGGCTGCCGCGGGTCGCCTCCATCAACACCTCCGGGCACAAGTACGGCCTGGTCATGCCCGGTGTCGGCTGGGCGCTGTGGCGGGACAAGGACGCCCTCCCCGACGACCTCGTCTTCCACGTCAACTACCTGGGCGGCGACATGCCGACCTTCGCGCTGAACTTCTCCCGGCCCGGCGCCCAGGTCGTCGCGCAGTACTACAACTTCCTGCGGCTGGGGTTCGACGGCTACCGGCGGGTGCAGCAGACCTGCCGGGACATCGCCATGCGACTGGCCGGCCGGATCGCCGAGCTGGGCCCGTTCGAGCTGGTCACCGACGGCGGTGAGCTGCCGGTGTTCGCCTTCCGGGTGCGCGCGGGCGTCGACCGGTTCAGCGTGTACGACGTCTCCGCCGGGCTGCGCGAGCACGGCTGGCTGGTGCCCGCGTACACCTTCCCGAAGAACCGCACCGACCTGGCGGTCCTGCGCATCGTGATCCGCAACGGCTTCAGCCACGATCTGGCCGATCTGCTCCTGGACGACCTGCGCCGCGTGCTGAGCAGGCTTCAGACCCAGCGCGAGCCGCACCGCAGCGCCGACGACGCCGGCACCTTCGCGCACGGCGCGGAGACCAAGAACCCGCGCCGGCCCGGCCGCCACTGACGAGGGAGACACCCGATGTGCCGCCTGTTCGGCCTCAGCAGCGCCCCCGCGCGCACGCACGCCACCTTCTGGCTGCTGGACGCCCCCGACAGCCTCAGCCGGCAGAGCCACCACGACCCCGACGGCACCGGGCTCGGCTACTTCGCCCCGGACGGCACTCCCAGGGTCGACAAGGCGCCGATCGCCGCCTACCGGGACCGCGCCTTCGCCGAGGACGCCCGCCGGGTGGAGTCGGCCACCTTCCTCGCCCATGTGCGCTACGCCTCGACCGGTGGCCTGGACGCCCGCAACACCCACCCGTTCGAGCAGCAGGGCCGGCTGTTCGCGCACAACGGCGTCATCGAGGGCCTCGACCTGCTCGACGAGCACCTGGGCGCGGACCGGTCACTGGTGCGGGGCGACACCGACTCCGAGCGGTTCTTCGCCCTCATCACCCGCGAGAGCCGCGACCACGGCGGCGACGTCACGCAGGGCATCGGGCACGCCGCCCGCTGGATCGCGGCCCACCTGCCCGTCTACGCCCTCAATCTGGTCCTCGTCACCCCCGACGAGCTGTGGGCGCTGCGTTACCCCGCCACCCATGAGCTGTACGTCCTCGAACGCCGGGCGGGCGGTCTGCACGGCACCCGGCACCTCGACCACAGCGGCACCGACGGGCGCATGCGCGTCCACTCGGCGAACCTGGCCGAGCACCCCGCGGTGGTCGTGGCCAGCGAACGCATGGACGACCACCCCGACTGGCGCCTGATGGAGGCGGGCGAACTGCTGCACGTCGGTCCCGACCTGCGCACCACCCGCCATAACGCGCTGCCCGACCCGCCCGCGCACCCGCTCACTCCGGCCGATCTGCGCCCCGACGCGGCTGCCTCCCAGCAGGCCGCCTGAACGCCCCGCCCCGCGGGTCGCGTCAGACGCGGACGCCGAACTGGAAGGGCATGTCGCCCATCGCCTCGTAGCGCACGAAGGCACCGGAGTGCGGGGCGTGCAGCACCGTGCCGTTGCCCGCGTACAGACCGACGTGGTGCAGGTCGCCGTAGAAGAAGACCAGGTCGCCGACCTGGAGCTGGCTCTGCGAGTAGATCCGCTGCCCGATGGTGGCCTGCGCCTCGGAGGTGCGCGGGATGGTGACGCCGGCCTGCGCGTACGCCCAGGAGGTCAGGCCCGAGCAGTCGAACGAGGACGGGCCGGTGTGGGTGTAGACGTAGGGGCTGCCGATCTTGCTCTGGGCGGCGGCGAAGGCGGCGCCGGCCCGGCCGGTGCCGGGAGTGATCCTGCCGATCGCGGCGCGGTCGGTGCCACGGGTGGCGCGGCCCTGCTCGGCGGTCTCCAGGTCCGCCTTCTCCTTCGCGGTGAGGGAGTCGAGCAGGTGCCGAGCCTCGGCGAGCTTGCCCTGGACTTCCTTCTTCTTGGCGCCGAGTTCCGTGCGGGTGGCGGCCAGGTCCTTGAGCTTCGCGGTGGCCTCGGCGCGCTGCTGGGCGAGCTGACGCTGCTTGTCCTGGATCGTCTTCAGCGCGTCGGCCTGCTGGCCGCTCACCTGATTCAGGGTGGACGCCCTGTCCAGGTAGTCGTCCGGGTCCGAGGAGAGGAACAGCTGGATCGAGGGGTCGATACCGCCCGAGCGGTACTGGCCCGCCGCCATCGAGCCGATGCCGTCGCGCAGCTTGTTCAGCTCCTGCTGACCGCGGGCGACGTTGTCCTGGATGGTGGAGATCTCCTTCTGGAGCTGCTCCTGCTTCTCCTTGGCCCCGTTGTACTTCTCGGTGGCCTGCTCCGCCTCTTCGTAGAGCTTGTCGACCTTGGACTTGACCTCGTCCTTGCTCGGCTTCGCGCTGGGAGCCGCGTCGGCGGCCTGCGCGCTGATGGCGACGGCGGCCGCGGCCGCCGTGGTCAGCACGGTGGCACGTGCGCGACTGGGCTTTTTGGGACGGCGGTGGGAAGCCACGGAAGCGAACTCCTTCTTGTGAGTGAACACCCGCTCGGAAGTTCGACGCCAAACCTAGTGACGACTTCGTGATGAATTCAAATCCCCACCACGCAAAATCTCACCACGACCCCCATTTTTTTCACGCAACTCACCCACAGCACAGCGGTGTTGACGCAGCGTCGCGCGGCCGGGCCGGTAATGCGGGGGGCGGAGCACACCGCGCGCGACCTGCATTTCGCCGTGCGCCGGCTTGTAGGCAGTTCTCACGCCGGCGCGTAACGTGAGGCCCCATGAAGATCCTCATCAGCGCCGACATGGAAGGCGCCACCGGCGTGACCTGGCCGGCGGACGTGCTGCCGGGAGCGGCGCAGTGGGAGCGGTGCCGGTCGATGTTCACCTCGGACGTGAACGCCGCCGTGCTCGGCTTCTTCGACGGCGGCGCGGACGAGGTGCTCATCAACGAGGCTCACTCGACCATGCGCAACCTGCTCCTCGAAGAGCTGGACGAGCGCGCCGAGATGCTCACCGGCCGGCACAAGGCGCTGTCCATGGTGGAGGGCGTCCAGCACGGTGACGTGGACGGCATCGCCTTCGTCGGCTACCACGCGGGCGCCGGCATGGAGGGCGTCCTCGCCCACACCTACCTCGCCAACTCCATCACCGGGGTGTGGGTGAACGACGTACGGGCCAGCGAGGGGCTGCTCAACGCGCACGTGGTCGCCGAGTTCGGGGTGCCGGTGGTCCTGGTCACCGGCGACGACGTGGCCTGCGAGGACGCGCTCGGGTACGCGCCGGAGGCGCTGAAGGTCGCGGTCAAGGACCATGTGTCGCGGTACGCGGCCGTGTGCCGCACCCCGGCCCGCACCGCCGCCGACATCCGCGCCGCGGCCAAGGAGGCGGCCGCCCTGGCGGTCCGGCACGCCCCCGCGGAGGGCGGCCCGTTCACCGTCGCCGTGGAGTTCGACGCCGAGCACCTGGCCATGGCCGCCACCGTCGTGCCCGGAGTGACCCGCGCCGGGGAGCGCAAGGTGGTGTACACCAGCGCCACCATGTACGAGGGCATCCGCACCTTCAAGGCGGTCACCACGATCGCTTCTGCCGCCATCGAGGAGCAGTATGGCTGACGAGCGGGCACTGGACGAGGTCGTCCGGTTCACCTCCGAGCTGATCCGCATCGACACCACCAACCGGGGCGGCGGCGACTGCCGGGAGCGCCCGGCCGCCGAGTACGCCGCCGGGCAGCTGGCCGGGGCCGGCCTGGAGCCGGTCCTGCTCGAACGCACCCCGGGCCGGGCCAACGTGGTCGCCCGGATCGAGGGCACCGACCCGTCTGCGCCCGCACTGCTCGTGCACGGTCATCTGGACGTGGTGCCGGCGCGGGCCGAGGACTGGAGCGCGCACCCGTTCTCCGGCGAGGTCCGCGACGGCGTGGTGTGGGGCCGGGGCGCGGTCGACATGAAGAACATGGACGCGATGATCCTCGCCGTGGTCCGCGCCTGGGCCCGGCAGGGAGTGCGCCCGCGCCGGGACGTGGTGATCGCGTTCACCGCCGACGAGGAGGCCAGCGCCGAGGACGGCTCCGCCTTCCTCGCCGAGCGGCACGCGGCGCTGTTCGAGGGCTGCACCGAGGGCGTCAGCGAGTCCGGGGCGTTCACCTTCCACGACGGCGCCGGCCGGGAGATCTACCCCATCGCGGCCGGTGAGCGCGGCACCGCCTGGCTCAAGCTGACCGCGCGGGGCCGGGCCGGGCACGGCTCCCGGGCCAACCAGGAGAACGCGGTGACCCGGCTCGCCGCCGCTCTCACCCGCATCGGCGCCCACCAGTGGCCGCTGCGGCTCACCCCGACGGTCCGCGCGGCTCTCACCGAACTGGCCGCGCTGTACGGCGTCGAGCCCGACCTGAGCGACATGGACACCTTCCTCGGCAAGCTGGGCCCGGCCGCCAGGCTGGTCGAGGACACCCTGCGCAACAGCGCCAACCCGACCATGCTGGAAGCCGGTTACAAGGTCAACGTGATCCCGGGCGAGGCCGTCGCGTACGTCGACGGGCGGTATGTGCCCGGCGGCGAGGAGGAGTTCCGCGCCACGCTGGACCGGCTGACCGGCCCGGACGTGGACTGGGAGTTCCACCACCGCGAGGAGGCCCTCCAGTCGCCGGTCGACACACCGGTGTTCGCGGCGATGCGGGCCGCCGTAGAGGAGTTCGCGCCCGAGGGGCGCACGGTGCCGTACTGCATGGGCGGCGGCACCGACGCCAAGCAGTTCTCCCGGCTCGGCATCACCGGCTACGGCTTCTCGCCGCTGAAGCTGCCCGAGGGCTTCGACTACAACACCCTCTTCCACGGCGTCGACGAACGCGTCCCCGTCGAGGCGCTGCACTTCGGTGTCCGCGTCCTGGACCGCTTCCTGCGGACCGCCTGAGCCGGGCGGCCGCCCCGGAAGCGGCCGCCCGGGAAGAGTGACCGCCCAAGAGAGTGGGGGAAGACAGTGCACATCCTGCCGTACGGTTCCTGGCCGTCGCCCGTCGACGCGGCGCTCGTCGCCGCCCACGACGGCCGCCCGGACTGGGTGGGCTTCGTCGGGGACGAGGTGTGGTGGACCGAGCCGCGCCCGCAGGAGGGCGGCCGGCGCACACTGGTGCGGCGCACCGCCGACGGGACGGAGCAGTCGGTGCTGCCCGCCCCGTGGAACGTGCGCAGCAGGGTCATCGAGTACGGCGGCCGGCCCTGGGCCGGGACCGCCCAGGACGGCACGCCGCTCGTGGTGTTCGTGCACTTCGCGGACCAGCGGCTCTACCGCTGGGAGCCCGGCGGCGAACCGCGCCCGCTCACGCCGGTGTCGGCGGTGGGCGGCGGACTGCGCTGGGCGGAGCCGCTACTGCTGCCCGAGCGCGGCGAGGTCTGGTGCGTTCTGGAGGAGTACACCGGCGAGGGCCCCTCGGACGTGCGGCGCGTCCCGGTCGCCGTACCGCTGGACGGCTCGGCCGCCGGGGACCGGGACGCCCTGCGCGAACTGGCCGCCCAGCGGCACCGGTTCGTGACCGGGCCGCGGCTGTCGCCCGACGGGCGGCGCGCGGCCTGGCTGGCCTGGGACCATCCGCGGATGCCGTGGGACGGCACGGAACTCGTGGTGGCCGAGGTGGGCGAGGACGGCCTGTTCGGCGCGGTCCGCACTGTCGCCGGCGGCCCGGCGGAGTCCGTCGCGCAGGCCGAGTGGGCCGCCGACGGCTCCCTGCTGTACGCGAGCGACCGCGAGGGCTGGTGGCACCTCTACCGCGACGGGCGGCCGCTGTGCCCGCGCGAGGAGGAGTTCGCCGGGCCGCTGTGGACGCTCGGCCGGCGCTGGTTCGCGCCGCTGGAGAGCGGACTGATCGCCGTCGTGCACGGCCGGGGCCCGGCCGCCCTCGGCATACTCGACCCGGAGACCGGCGAACTCGTCGACGCGGCGGGCCCCTGGACCGAGTTCGACGCCACCCTCGCGGTGCACGGAGAGCGCGTGGTCGCGGTCGGGGCCGGTGCGCGCAGCGGGTACGAGGTCGTCGAGCTGGACACGCGCACGGGCCGGGCCCGGGTGATCGGCGCCGCCCACCGCGACCCGGTCGACCCCGCCCTCCACCCCGCACCGCGGGCACGCACCTTCACCGGCCCGGGCGGCCGCGACGTGCACGCGCACGTGTACCCGCCCCGCAACCCGGACTGCGCCGCGCCCGAGGGCGAGCTGCCGCCGTACGTGGTGTGGGCGCACGGCGGCCCCACCAGCCGCTCCCCGCTCGTCCTCGACCTGGAGGTCTCCTACTTCACCTCGCGGGGCATCGGTGTCGTCGAGGTGAACTACGGCGGCTCGACCGGCTACGGCCGCGCGTACCGCGAACGGCTGCGCGAGCAGTGGGGCGTCGTCGACGTCGAGGACTGCGCGGCCGTCGCGCTCGCCCTGGCCGACGAGGGCACCGCCGACCGCTCCCGGCTCGCGATCCGCGGCGGCAGCGCCGGCGGCTGGACCACCGCCGCCTCGCTGACCGGCACCGACGTCTACGCCTGCGGCACCATCCTGTACCCGATCTTCGACCTGGCCACCTGGGCCTCGGGGGAGACCCACGACTTCGAGTCGCGCTATCTGGAGTCCCTGGTCGGGCCGCTCGCCGACGTGCCCGAACGGTACGCCGAGCGCTCCCCGGCCGGACGCGCCGACCGGATCACCGCGCCCTTCCTGCTGCTCCAGGGCCTGGACGACGTGATCTGCCCGCCGGCGCAGTGCGAGCGGTTCCTGGCCCGCCTGGACGGGCGGAGGGTGCCGCACGCCTACCTCGCCTTCGAGGGCGAGGGGCACGGCTTCCGGCGGGCCGCGACCATGGTGCGGGCGCTGGAGGCGGAGCTGTCGCTGTACGCTCAGGTGTTCGGCCTCGACGCCGTGGACGTCCCCACCCTGGAGCTCCGTACATGACGCAACCGCTGCGCCCCGCGCGGCTCGCCCCCGGCGCCCGCGTGGCCGTCGTCGCCCCCAGCGGTCCCGTCCCCGAGGAGCGGCTGCAGGCCGGGCTCGACGTGCTGCGCGGCTGGGACCTCGATCCGGTGGTGGCACCACACGTGCTGGACCGGCACGGCGTGTTCGACTACCTGGCGGGCGCCGACGCCCACCGCGCCGCCGACCTCCAGCACGCCTGGTGCGACCCGTCGGTGGACGCGGTGCTGTGCGCGCGGGGCGGGTACGGGGCGCAGCGGATGGTGGACCTGCTGGACTGGGACGCCCTGCGCGCGGCGGGACCCAAGGTGTTCGTCGGGTTCAGCGACATCACCGCGCTGCACGAGGCGTTCGCCACCCGGCTGGGCCTGGTCACCCTGCACGGGCCGATGGCGGCGGGCATCGACTTCCTCAAGAACGCCCGCGCGCAGGAGCAGCTGAAGGCGACCCTGTTCGCGCCCGAGACGGTCCGCACCCTCCGCTCCGGCGGCCGGGCCCTGGTGCCCGGGCGGGCCCGGGGCGTCACGCTCGGCGGCTGCCTCGCCCTGCTCGCCGCCGAACTGGGCACACCGCACGCGCGGCCCTCGGCGGCCGGCGGCCTGCTCTGCCTGGAGGACGTGGGCGAGGAGGCGTACCGCCTGGACCGCTACCTCACCCAGTTGCTGCGCGCCGGATGGCTGGACGGGGTGCGCGGGGTGCTGCTCGGCTCCTGGGAGGAGTGCGACGCCCCCGACCGGGTGCGGGCCCTGCTCACCGACCGGCTCGGCGGGCTCGGGGTGCCCGTCGCCGAGGAGTTCGGCTTCGGGCACTGCCCGGGCGCGCTGACGATCCCGTTCGGCGTCCCGGCCGAACTGGACGCCGACGCGGGCACGTTGACGCTGGACGCGCCCGCGCTGCGCTGAGCCCGCGGGGCGCGGCGGGCCCGGTGGCGACGGGGCCCGGCGGGACCATGAGCGGTGGGCGCTCACCGCCGGGATGCGGACTTCCGGTTGATCTTCATCGTGTCGAGGTCCGTGACGGTCGACCGCAGACCCGCGAAGCCGTACCCGAGGTTGCGCAACGCGGTCTCAGCGCGGTCCTCCGCGATCGCCGCCGCCATCTCCTCGCCGTCCCGCGCCTCGCAGACCACGACGTAGCGCATCGAGAAGTGCTTGAGCGGCGACGGCTCGTACGACAGCGAACCCTCCGGGGTGAACCGCATGCTCGTCAGGGAATGGCCGGCCGCCTCGGCGAGCAGCCGGGCCCGCGCCTCCTCGGTCAGCCCGTCCCAGGTGCCCCGGACGATGACCCGGTAGGTGTGCTCTTCACTCATCTGTTCCCGCTGCTCCTCCGCGCTCGCGCGCACCTCGTCGGCGAAAGGGCCGAAAGGCCGACTGTATGCGGTCCCCCGCGCTCCCGCCCACGGGATTTCCGCCGCTGTCCCCGGCGCGCGCTCCGGCGGGTGCCTTTGCGCAATCCTGACCGGCAGCGCCCCTGGTCAGCTCCGCGGTCACCGGGTTGCATGGTCGTCGTGACGACGATCCGACGCGAGGTACTGACCCTCCCCGCCGCACCGCTCGGGCCGGACAATCCGCTGCCCGCGCTGCGGCCGCTCGACGAGGTCCACCGCATCGACGAACGGGACACGGCGGGCCTGCCGCACGACATGGCCCGGCAGATCGGCTACGCCCCGCTGCACAGCCTGCTGCCGGCACGGGTCCGCGACGGCTACGGCAGAGCGCGCGAGGAACGCGGGATCGACGCCCTCGTGCTGGAGAACGACCGGCTGCGCGCCACCGTGCTGCCCGGTCTCGGCGGCCGGATCGCCTCCCTCGTCCACAAGACAACCGGACGTGAACTCCTGTACCGCAACCCGGTGTTCCAGCCCGCGAACTTCGCCCTCAACGGCGCCTGGTTCTCCGGCGGCATCGAATGGAACATCGGCGCCACCGGCCACACCACCCTCTCCTGCGCCCCCGTGCACGCCGCCCGCGTACCGGCCCCCGACGGGGGCGAGATGCTGCGCCTGTGGGAGTGGGAGCGCCTGCGCGACCTGCCCTTCCAGGTCGACCTGTGGCTGCCGGACGGCTCCGACTTCCTGCACGTCGGCGTCCGCGTGCGCAACCCGCACGAGCGGGCCGTGCCCGCCTACTGGTGGTCCAACATCGCCGTCCCCGAGGAACGCCGGGTGCTCGTCCCCGCCGAGGCGGCGTACCACTTCGGCTACGAGCGCCGGCTCGGCCGGGTGCCCGTCCCGGCGTACGACGGCGCCGACCGCACCTACCCGCTGCACAGCACCTACGCCGCCGACTACTTCTACGACGTGCCCGAGGACCGGCGCCGCTGGATCGCCGCCCTCGACCAGGACGGCGCCGGACTGGTGCAGACCTCCACGGACGTGCTGCGCGGCCGCAAGCTGTTCGTGTGGGGCGCCGGGCCCGGCGGACGGCGCTGGCAGCGGTGGCTCACCGAGCCCGGCACCGGCGGCTACTGCGAGATCCAGGCGGGCCTGGCCCGCACCCAGCTGGAGCACATACGGCTGGAGGCGGAGAGCGAGGTGGCCTGGCTGGAGTCGTACGGCCCGCTGGAGGCCCCGCCCCCGGCAGGGGAGTGGGACACCGCCGTCCGCCGTACCGAGGAGCGGCTGGAGGCCGTGCTGCCGCGCGCCGCCGTGGACGCCGCCCACGCGGCCTGGAGGCCGTACGCCGACGCCGAACCCGGCGAGATCCTCGCCACCGGATCGGGCTGGGGCGCGCTCGAAGTGCTGCGCACCGGCTGGAAACTGCCCGGCACGCCGTTCGCGGAGGCCGCGATCGGTGAGGCGCAGCAGCCGTGGCGGGAACTGCTGCGCACCGGCTCCTTCCCCGAGCCGCGCCGCGTCGCGCCGCCCGGGGAGTCCCTGGTCGCCCCGGCCTGGCGGGACCTGCTGGAGACGGCGCCCGCCACCCCGCTCACCGAGTACCACCTCGGTGTCGCCCAGTGGCACGCGGGCGACCGGGCCCAGGCGGTGCGCAGCTGGGAGCGAGCGCTCGAACTCGCCCCGTCACTGTGGCCGTTGCTGCGCTGCCTGGCCGTCGCCGACCAGGAGTCCGGCCACCATGAGCGGGCCGCCGACCGGTACGCCGAGGCGTTCGACGACCTGTGCCACGAGCGGCGCGACCAGGGCGAGCGGTGGGCCGCCGCCACCGCGGCGCTCGCCCGGGAGGCCATCGAGGCGCTGCTGCGGGTGCGGCGGCCGCGGCAGGCGCGGGCGGTGTGGGACCGGGTGCCCGCGGCGACCCGGGCACGCGGCCGGTTCCGGCTCCTGGAGGCCGAGTTGCTGCTCGCGGAGGGGGACCGCGACCGCGCCCGGGCCGTCTTCGAGGACGGCTTCGAGGTCGCCGACCTCCGGGAGGGCGACGAGCGGATCGGCCGGGTGTGGGAGCGGGTCTGCGACGAACCGCTGCCCGAGCGCCACGACTTCCGGATGCGCCCGCCGTCGGCCTGAGCGGGTGCCGGTGCCGGTGCGGGTGCTCAGAGTGCGGCGGTCAGGTGCGGCGGTCCACGTACTCGTACACCGTGCCGTCCGGGTGCACGGCGATCAGATTGCGGCCCGCGGGGGACCCGACCGGGCCCGCGACGATGCGGGCGCCCAGCTCGGTCAGCACCCGGTGGGCCTCGTCGACGTCCGCCACGGCGATGGTCGCCGCCACCTTGCGCAGCACCTCGATCTCGGCCGCCGGCCCGCTCATCAGCAGAAAGCAGCCGACCGCGGCCACCTTCACACCGCCCCGCTCGAACTGGAGGGCCCGGACGCCCGCCAGCCGTTCGTAGAAGGGGACCGCGGTCTCCAGATCGTCGACGCAGACGCGCAGGCTGGTTCCCAGAATCTCCATGCCCACAAGCCTAGTTGGGGCCGGACCGGCGGGAGATCGTTCCGGGGGATCGCCCGGACCGTACCGCGACCCGGCGTTATGCGTACACCTGTGCGGGTACCCGCCGTCCATGGAGCGCTTGGAGCATCTGGAGCATCTGGACAAGCACCTGGTCGACGAACTGGCGCAGGTGGCCCGCGAGACGGTGCGCGACGAACTGCGCGAGCAGACCCGCAGGCAGCGCCGTACCGCCATGCTGTACGCCGCGTCGGGCGCCGTCGCGCTCTACGCGGGAGCCGCCGTCGCGCTCGCCGCCGGACTCGCCCTCGCGATCGGGCTGCCCGGCTGGGCGGCCGCGCTGATCACCGCGGCGGTGCTGGGCGCGGCGGCGTACGCGCTGCGCCGCGCGGCCAAGCCGTCGGCGGGCCGGCCGTCCGGCCCCCGGCCGTCCGGCCCCCGGCCGTCCGAGGCCCGGCCGTCCGCCGGGTCCTGGCAGTCCGCGCACGAGTCGGTGCCGCCGGTACCGCCGATGCCGACGGACCCGCCCGCCGTGCCGCACCCGGCGCGCTCGCGGGACGACGACGCTTCCTGACCGGCGACGCTTGCTGGACCCGGTAGACCCGGGGCCGGACGGGTACCGCGCATCGGCGCCCGCCCCCTGCCTTCGCGGGGGCGGGCGTCGGCGCGTGCGCGCGGGGCCGGTCGCTACGGCAACTGCGGCAGCACTTTGGTGCGGTAGAAATCGAAGAAACCGCGCTGGTCGGAGCCGATCTGGTTGACGTAGACCCGGTCGAAGCCCGCGTCGGCGAACTCCTTCAGCGCGGCCACGTGCTGGTCCGCGTCGTCGCCGCACACCACGTTCTGCCGGATCGTGTCCTCGGTGACCAGCGGCTCCAGCTGCTCGAAGTGGCGGGGCGTGGGCAGCACCTGGCCCATCTCGCCGGGGAGCTGCTCGGTGTACCAGAGCCGGTGCACCGTGCGGACGCACTCGTCGCGGTCATGACCGAAGCACACCTTCGTACCGCCGCTGACCAGCTTGGCCCCGCCGCCGCCCTTGCGGTACTGGGTGACCATCTCCTCGTCCGGCATCATCGTGATGTAGCCGTCGCCCACGCGCGCGGCGAGCGAGGTCGCCTTCGGCCCGAAGCCGGAGATGTCGATCGGGACGGGTTCGTCGGGGACGGTGTAGAGGCGGGCGTTCTCCACCGTGTAGTGCGCACCGTGGTGGTTCACCTCCTCACCGGTGAACAGCCGGCGCATCACCTGCACCGCCTCCTCCAGCATCTCCAGGCGGATGTGCGCCGGCGGCCAGCGGTCGCCCAGGATGTGCTCGTTCAGCGCCTCGCCGGAGCCGACACCGAGCCGGAACCGGCCCTCGGTCATCACCGCGCTGGTCGCCGCGGCCTGCGCCACCACGGCCGGATGCATCCGTACGGTCGGACAGGTCACGGCCGTCTCGACGGGCAGCGACACCGCCTCGGACAGCGCCCCGATCACCGACCACACGAACGCGCTCTGGCCCTGCGCGTCGTTCCAGGGGTGGTAGTGGTCCGAGATCCACAGCGCCTGGAAACCGGCCTGCTCGGCCATTCTGGCCTGCTCGACGAGGTCCGCCGGGCCGTACTGCTCGCACGACAGGAAGTAGCCGTACTCGGGCATGGGGGAGTACCTCCGCGACATGGTCGGGTGGGGTCGCGGCCCGAGTACCCGGCGGCGGTGGCGGAAACCGGCCGCCGGGCCCCGCCGCGCCCGGCCGCCGGCACGTTTGGGCACCCCGGCCAGGGGGACGCGGAAGGTTCCGTACCCGCACCGCGACAGGCCGGAGGCGAACCGTGGGCCGACCCCGCATCGTGATCGTCGGTGCCGGCTTCGCCGGCTACCACGCGGCCCGGACCCTGTGCCGGATGTCCCGCGGCAAGGCCGAGGTCACCCTGCTGAACCCGACGGACTACTTCCTGTACCTGCCGCTGCTGCCCCAGGTCGCCGCGGGAATCCTGGAACCGCGCCGGGTCACCGTCTCCCTCACCGGCACCCTGCCCGGCGCGCGCCTGGTCCTCGGCGAGGCCGACCACGTCGACATGGACGCCCGCACCGTGCGCTACACCGGCCCCGAGGGGGCCGGCGGCACGCTGGAGTACGACCGGCTGGTGCTGGCGGTCGGCAGCGTCAACAAGCTGCTGCCGGTCCCCGGCGTCGCCGAGCACGCGCACGGCTTCCGCGGCCTGCCCGAGGCCCTGTACCTGCGCGACCACGTCACCCGCCAGCTGGAGCTGGCGAGCGCCGACGAGGACCCCGACAGCCGGGCCGCCCGCAGCACCTTCGTGGTGGTCGGCGCGGGCTACACCGGCACCGAGGTCGCCGCGCACGGGAAGATGTACACCGACGCCCAGACGCGCCGACGCCCGCTGCCGGGGGGCGTACGGCCCCGCTGGCTGCTCCTGGACGTCGCACCCCGGGTCCTGCCCGAACTGGACGAACGGCTCTCGCGCACCGCCGACCGGGTGCTGCGCGCACGGGGCGTGGACGTGCGCATGGGCACCTCCGTGCGGGAGGCCACGCACGAGGGGGTGCTGCTGACGGACGGCGCGTTCGTGCCGACCCGCACCCTGGTGTGGTGCGTGGGCGTACGGCCCGACCCGCTGGTGGAGTCCACCGGGCAGCCGCTGGAGCGCGGCCGGCTCGTCGTGGACCCCTGCCTCCAGGTGCCCGGGCGGCCCGAGGTGTTCGCGTGCGGGGACGCGGCGGCGGTGCCCGACCTCGACAACCCCGGCGAATACACCCCGATGACCGCCCAGCACGCCTGGCGGCAGGGCAGGACCGCCGCCGTCAACGTCGCCGCCTCGCTCGGCGTCCGCGCGCGGCAGGTCTACCGCCACCGGGACCTCGGCTTCGTCGTCGACCTCGGCGGCGCGCAGGCCGCCGCCGACCCGCTGGGCGTGCCGCTGTCCGGGCCGCTGGCCGGCGCGGTCACCCGCGGCTACCACCTCGCGGCGATGCCGGGCAACCGCGTCCGGGTGGCCGCGGACTGGCTGCTGGGCGCCGTACTGCCGCGCCAGGCCGTGCAGTTGGGACTCGTACGGTCCTGGTCGGTGCCGCTGGACACGGCGTCACCCGAGCTGGCGCGGGTGGCGGGCGGCCCGGAGGGGGCGGACGCCGCCGCCGGGGCGGGCGGGCGGGGAACGGGTGGGTCCGGTGTTCCGGAGGGCGAGACGATCACGGACATCATCGACAACACGGAGAAGGCCCAGCTGGCGGGCGCGGAGCCGGCACCTCGGCGGCCGGGACCGGGGACGGAGGCGGGGGCGGGGCGCGGCCGGGCCGGCCCGTCGTCGCCCGCCGGAGGCCGCCGGTCCGGTGGGCCGCCCGAGGCGGCCGGGAACGGACCGGGCGGGAACGGACCGGGCGGGAACGGACCGGGCGGGCCGTCCGGGGCCGGGGACGGGGCCGTGCGTCCCGCCCGGCCGCAGCCCGCCGAACCGCACCCCACCGGTCCGCACCCCGCCCCCGGCCCGGTCAAGCGCGACGACATCCCTACGGAAGGAGACACATGAACAGCGACGAACTCGTCGAACTCGGCCAGCAGTTGAGGGTCGACAGCGTGCGGGCCGCCGACGCGGCGGGCTCCGGGCATCCCACGTCGTCCATGTCCGCCGCCGATCTGATGGCCGTCCTGCTGGCCCGTCACCTCCGCTACGACTTCGACCACCCCGACCACCCCGGCAACGACCGTCTCGTGCTGTCCAAGGGACACGCCTCCCCGCTGCTGTACTCCGCCTACAAGGCGGCCGGCGCCATCGACGACGAGGAACTGCTCACCTTCCGCAAGCTGGGCAGCCGCCTGGAGGGGCACCCCACGCCGCAGCGGCTGCCGTGGGTGGAGACGGCCACCGGCTCCCTCGGGCAGGGCATGCCCATCGGCGTCGGCATCGCGCTGGCCGGCAAGCGTCTGGACCACACCGACTACCGGGTGTGGGTGCTGTGCGGCGACAGCGAGATGGCGGAGGGCTCGATCTGGGAGGCCGCCGAGCACGCCGGGTTCGAGCACCTGGACAACCTGACCGTGATCGTGGACGTCAACCGGCTCGGCCAGCGCGGCGCCACCCGGCACGGCCACGACCTGGACGCCTACGCCCGCCGCTTCCGCGCCTTCGACTGGCACACCATCGAGATCGACGGCCACGACGTGGACGCCGTCGACCGGGCCTACGGCGAGGCGATCTCCACCGAGGGCCAGCCCACCGCCATCATCGCCCGCACCCTCAAGGGCAAGGGCGTCAAGGCCACCGAGGACCGCGAGGGACTGCACGGCAAGCCGGTCAAGGACGCCGGCGAGGCGATCGAGGAACTCGGCGGCCCGCGCGACCTGCGCGTGCACGTGCACGAGCCGCCCTCCGTCCGCTCCCCGCACACCGCGGGCGCGAAGACCGTGGAGCTGCCCCGCTGGGACAAGGGCGAGGAGGTCGCCACCCGGGACGCCTACGGCCACGCCCTGGCCGCGCTCGGCACCGCGCGCGGCGACGTCGTGGCCCTGGACGGCGAGGTCGGTGACTCCACCCGCGCGGAGTTCTTCGCCAAGGAGCATCCCGAGCGCTACTTCGAGTGCTACATCGCCGAACAGCAGATGATCGCGACGGCGGTCGGTTTCGCCCGGCGCGGCTGGCTGCCGTACGCCTCCACGTTCGCGGCGTTCCTCACCCGGGCCCACGACTTCCTGCGGATGGCCGCCGTCAGCGGCGCCGGCATCAACGTCAACGGCTCGCACTCGGGCGTGTCCATCGGGCAGGACGGGCCCAGCCAGATGGGCCTGGAGGACCTGGCGATGATGCGGGCCATCCACGGCTCGACCGTGCTGTACCCGAGCGACGCCAACCAGACCGCCAAGCTGCTCGCCGCCACCGCCGACCTGGACGGCATCCGCTACCTGCGCACCTCGCGCGGCGAGAGCCCGGTGCTCTACGGGCCCGACGAGGAGTTCCCGGTCGGCGGCAGCAAGGTGCTGCGCTCCGGTGACCGGGACCGGCTGACGATCGTCGCCGCGGGCGTCACCCTGCACGAGGCGCTGGCCGCCGCCGACGCCCTCGACGGCGAGGGCATCCCCGTCCGCGTGATCGACCTGTACTCGGTCAAGCCCGTCGACCGGGCCACCCTGCGCCAGGCCGCCGAGGACACCGGCTGCCTGCTCACCGTCGAGGACCACCGCGAGGAGGGCGGCATCGGCGACGCGGTGCTCGACGCCTTCCTCGACGGGCGCCCGGTGCCGCGCCTGGTCCGGCTCGCCGTCCGCACGATGCCCGGGTCCGCCTCGCCGGCCGAGCAGCTGCACGCGGCGGGCATCGACGCCGAGTCGATCGCCGCCTCCGCCCGGCTGCTGGTGGAAGAGGCGGTGGTGCCGTGAGCGGCGATCCGCACACGGTACGGGCCGGCCGGCGCACCGTGGAGGTGCGCCGGCCGGACAAGGTCCTCTTCCCCGCCGACACCGCCGGCGGGGAAGAGGGCAAGGGGGACACGGGGCACACCGCGCAGTACACCAAGGCGGATCTGGCCGAGTACTACCGGTCCGTCGCCCGGTACATGCTGCCGCACCTGCGCGACCGCCCGCTCATGCTGGAGCGCCACCCGGACGGCCTGGACGGGCCGGTCTTCATGCAGAAGAACACCCCCGAGAGCTATCCGGACTGGATCACCCGGGCCGAGGTCGCCAAGGAGGGCGGCACCGTCACGCACACCGTCTGCGACGACACCGCCACCCTGGTGTACCTCGCGGACCAGGCCTGCCTGACCCCGCACCGCTGGCTGTCGCGCACCGGGCACATCGAGCGGCCGGACCGGCTGGTCTTCGACCTGGACCCGGCCGGGGACGACTTCGCGCCGGTGCGCGAGGCGGCCCGGCTGCTGGGCGGCCTGCTCGACGAGCTGGGGCTGCCCGCGGCGCTGATGACGACCGGCTCGCGCGGGCTGCACGTGATCGTGCACCTCGACGCCCGCCACGACTTCGACGCGGTGCGCGCCTTCGCCCGGGACACCGCCGAACTGCTGGCCGCCGCGCACCCGGACCGGTTCACCACGGCCGCCCGCAAGAAGGACCGCGGCGACCGCCTCTACCTGGACGTGCAGCGCAACGGATACGCCCAGACCGCGGTCGCCCCCTACGCCGTCCGCGCCCGGCCCGGCGCGCCGGTGGCGACCCCGGTCTCCTGGGACCAGCTCGACGACCCCGGCCTCGCCCCGCGCCGCTGGACCGTCGCCGACGCCGCCGACCAGGCCCGTACCCGCCCCTGGGCCGGGCTGCCCGGCCGTGGCCGGGCACTGGGCCCGGCCCGGCGGCGCCTGGACGCCCGACGCGGCTGATCGGTCCTGACGGGATTGTCCTGACCTGTCCGGGCAGGTCAGGAGGGTGTCGTACGCGGGGAGAACGCCCGGCGTCAGGGACAGCTGTGCCCGTGAAGGTTTGGCCATGGAACCTGCGGCCACACGGAGAGGAGAGGTGGCCATGGCGAACAAAGACAGCACAGAAGAGCCGCAGGACGCACACGAATCGGAGTCACACAAGCCACAGAAACCACAGCGGCCCCGGCCGATGGAGGTGCTGCGTGAGGCACGCGCCCAGTTCACGGAGCTGACCGGGCTGGCCCCGGAGTCCGTCACCACGTTCGAGCAGACCGAGGACGGCTGGTCTCTGGAGATCGAGGTCCTGGAACTCGCCCGGGTGCCCGACACGATGAGCCTGATGGCGAGCTACGTGGTCGAACTCGACCCCGAGGGGCAGCTCACCGGTTACCGGCGGCTCAGCCGCTACGAACGCGGCCGGTCCGACGCCCGCTCCGGCGGCCGCTAGCCCGGACACACATCCCGCACACAGTCACACATCACCCAGACAAGGAGGCACGGTCGGCATGACCGTTGTACCGGCACAGACGTCCGGTGGCGGAGGCGGCAGCAGCGGCCTCTACGACGTACTGGAACTCGTCCTCGACAGGGGGCTGGTGATTGATGCTTTCGTGAGGGTCTCGCTTGTCGGTATCGAGATCCTGAAGATCGACGTACGAGTCGTCGTCGCGAGCGTCGACACGTACCTGCGCTTCGCGGAAGCGTGCAACCGGCTCGACCTCGAATCGGGTCCGCACAAGAACCCGGGCCTGCCCGACCTCGTCGGTGAGGTCACCGAGTCCGGTGCGCGCGGCAAGTCCAAGGGCGCGCTGTCCGGCGCGGCCCAGACCGTCTCCGACGCCTTCAAGCAGGCCCGCTCCGAGAGCTCGGGCGAGTCCGAGTCCCGGCCGCGTACCCGTAAGGCCACGTCGTCGCGCCGCAAGGAGGAGCAGGAGTGAGCACGTACGTCTACGGGATCACGGCCGCCTCGCACCCCGCGCTGCCGGAGGGACTGGCCGGCGTCGGTGAGCCGCCCAGGGTGATCCGCGTGCTGACGGCGGGCGAGCTGTCGGCCGTGGTCAGCGACGCCCCCGAGGGGCTGCGGCCCAAGCGCAAGGACCTCCTCGCCCACCAGACCGTGCTCGGCGAGGCCGGCGCGGAGGGCTGTGTGCTGCCCATGCGGTTCGGCAGCGTCGCACCGGACGACGACTCCGTCACTGGAGTGCTCACCGAGCGGGCCGAGCACTACAAGGAGCGGCTGCGGGCGCTGGACGGCAAGGTCGAGTACAACATCAAGGGCAGCCACGTCGAGGACGCCGTGCTGCACCGCGTGATGGCCGAGAACCCGGAGATCCGCGCACAGGCGGAGGCCAACCGGAGTTCCGGCGGCGGCAGTTACGACGACAAGATCCGGCTCGGCGAGCTGGTCGCGGCGGCCGTCAAGGCCCGGGAGGCCGAGGACGGCGGCCAGGTGATCCGGGCGGTGGAGTCCCGGGCCGCGGCGGTCAGCGAGGGCCCGGAGTCCACCGGCTGGCTGCTGAACGCCTCCTTCCTGGTCGCCCGGGACGAGGCGGCCGCCTTCCTGGAGGCCGTCGAGCAGGCCCGCGAGGACCTGCCCCATCTGGAACTGCGCGTCAACGGCCCGTTGCCGCCCTACAGCTTCGTCGAGCCCGGCCCGGCCGAGCCGGCGGGTACCGCGGCGGGGGCCGACGCGGGAGCGGAGTGAGGTCATGGGACTGATCTCGGAGGTGCTGCTGCTGCCGTTCGCTCCGGCGCGCGGCAGCTCCTGGGCGATCAGACAGGTGCTGCGCGAGGCGGAGCGCATCTACTACGACCCGGCCACCGTCCGGGCCGAACTCGCACGGCTGGAGGAGCGTCTGGAGGCGGGAGAGATCACCGAGGAGGAGTTCGACCGCCAGGAGGACGAGCTTCTGGACCGCATGGAGATCGGCCTGCGCGGGGGCGCGGGGACGGGTGAGGGGACGGCACGATGAACCGAATGGGACTGGGCCTCGCGGTAGGGGCCGGATATCTGCTGGGACGTACCAAGAAGGCGAAACTCGCCTTCGCCGTGGGCAGCCTGGTCGCGGGCAAGAAGCTCAACCTGAGCCCGCGCGCCCTCGCGGACCTGCTCGGCCAGCAGCTCAAGGACAATCCCCAGTTCAAGGAGATCGGGGACCAGCTGCGCCAGGATCTGCGCGGTGTGGGCAAGGCGGCCTCCGGGGCCATGGTCGAGCGGCAGATGACGGCGCTCGCCGACCGGCTGCACGGCCGTACCGCCCAGGTCCGCGACGAACTGGCCGGTGTGGTGCCCGACGGTGGCCGGCGGGACTCCGAGGGCGGCGAGGACGCCGGCGAGGAGGACGAGTACGAGGACCGGGAGGGCCGCGAGGCCGAGGAGGAACCCGAGTCCGAGGACGAATCCGAGGAGGCGTCGGGAAAGGGGTCCGGTTCCGAGGAGGACTCCGGGGACGCGGAAGGCCGGGGCGGCCGCGGCGGCGGTGACCGCCGGTCGAACGGCGGCCGGGCCGCCAAGAAGGCCCCCGCCAAGAAGGCGCCCGCGAAGCAGGCCGCCCAGAAGGCACAGTCCGGTGCTCCGGCCAAGAAGACGGCGAAGAAGGCCCCCGCCAAGAAGACGGCGGCGAAGAAGACCACCACGGCCCGCAGGACGGCCGCGAAGAAGACGGCCGCGGCCGGTGACGCTCCCCGCGCTGCCCGGTCCCGGTCGGCGAAGGGCGGCGGTGACCGATGACCGAGACCCTCGGGTCCGCGACCTCCGCGGCCGGCAAGGCGGCGGGCAAGGCGACCAAGGACAACCCGCTGAGCGACCTCGCCCACAGCGAGGCCGCCGACCGGCTGAAGGCGGAGGCGCAGGAGTACCTGGCCGCGCAGGCCGAACGGCTGCTGGCCGGCTTCGGCCGCAAGCTCGGTGAGACCACCGGGAAGCTCAACGACATCGCCGAGGGCAACAGCCCCGGCTTCGCGAAACTCGCCCTCGAAGGCGGCCGCAAGATCGCCGAGGGCAAGGGGCCGGTGCGCTCGGCGCTGGAACTGGGCGCCTCGCACGCCAAGGACAGCGTGGTGGGCGCGCTGAAGAACCTGGGCGGCGGCAAGGGCAAGCGCAAGAGCGGCGGCGGCAACAAGCCGACCGTCATCATCGAGTCCGTGGACGTCGGCGTCTCCCAGCGCACGGCCTACGACCAGTGGACCCAGTTCAAGGACTTCGCCACCTTCGCCAAGGGCGTCAAGAGCGCGAGCCGCGCCGACGACACCCACTCCGACTGGCAGGCGAAGGTCTTCTGGTCCAGCCGGAGCTGGAAGTCCCAGACCACCGAGCAGATCCCCGACTACCGCATCCAGTGGACGTCCGAGGGCGCCAAGGGCAGCACGAAGGGCGTCGTCTCCTTCCACGAGCTGGAGGAGAACCTCACCCGGGTGCTGCTGGTCATGGAGTACTACCCCAGCGGCCTCTTCGAGAAGACCGGCAACATCTGGCGGGCCCAGGGCCGCCGCGCCCGGCTCGACCTGAAGAACTTCGCCCGGTTCATCACCCTCAAGGGAGAGGCGGAGGACGGCTGGCGCGGGGAGATCCGCGACGGCGAGGTCGTCCAGAGCCACGAGGACGCGGTCGCCGAGGAGGAGGAGGCCGAGGGCACCGAGGAGGGCCAGGAGGAGGGCCAGGAGGAGCCGGACGAGGAAGAGGCCGCCTACGAGGACGAGGACGAGTCCGAGGAGGAGCCCTACGAGTCCGACGCCGACGAGGAGCCCGAGGGGGAGTACGAGGACGAGCCCGAGGGCGAGGAACCCGAGGACGAGTACGAGGACGAACCCGAGGGCGAGTACGAGGAAGAGGAAGAGGACGAGCCCGCGGACGAGGACGAGTACGCCGAGGGCGGGAGCCGTCGATGACCACGCCGAGCAGGCTGCCGGATCCGTACGGCGCGGGCAGTGGGGCCAATCTGGCCGACATCCTTGAACGGGTGCTCGACAAGGGTGTCGTCATCGCCGGCGACATCCGGATCAACCTGCTCGACATCGAACTGCTCACGATCAAACTCCGGCTCGTCGTGGCCTCGGTCGACAAGGCCAAGGAGATGGGCATCGACTGGTGGGAGAGCGACCCGGCGCTCTCCTCCCGGGCCCGCCGCGACGAACTCACTCGGGAGAACGCCGAGTTGCGTGAGCGACTGGCGCGCCTGGAGGAGCTGGAGCTGGAACAGGGCAGCGGCCGTACGGCCCGTACGGGCCGTACCCGGCGCACGGCCCCCAAGGAGGCACCATGACCGGACTGCGGTACGTCTACGCCGTCTGCCGCCCCCTCGGCGCGCCCCTTCAGGCGCAGCTGACGGGGGTGGCGGGCGCGCCGGCCAAGCTGCTGAACCACCACGGCCTGGTCGCGGTCGTCAGCGAGGTCCCGGAGCGGGACTTCTCCGAGGAGGCGCTGCGGGCCCGCCTGGAGGACCTGGACTGGCTCGCCGC
This sequence comes from Streptomyces sp. NPDC047017, assembly GCF_040644175.1. NCBI lineage: Bacteria > Bacillati > Actinomycetota > Actinomycetes > Kitasatosporales > Streptomycetaceae > Streptomyces > Streptomyces sp. NPDC047017. Next base: position 183,959 of record NZ_JBEYVW010000015.1, read on the forward strand.
CACCGCCCGCGCCCACCAGGGCGTGATCGACGCGCTCACCGTCGTCACCACCCCGCTGCCGCTGCGGCTGGCCACGGTCTTCCGGGACGACAGCGGGGTGCGGGCCATGATCGAGTCCCGGGAGGAGCACTTCCGCGCCGCCCTGGACCGCCTGGCGGGGCGCGTGGAGTGGGGCGTCAAGGTGTACCTGGAGAGCGGTCCGGAGGAGTCCGGCGCGCGGCAGCCCGCGCCCAAGGCCGCGTCCGGCCGGGACTACCTGCGGCAGCGGCGGCAGCAGACACGGGCCCACGAGGACCAGTGGCAGCGGGCCGAGACGTTCGCGACGCGTCTGCACGAGAGGCTGTCCGCGTTCGCGGAGGACTCCCGGCTGCACGCCCCGCAGAACCCCACGCTCTCCGGGGCCGCCGGCCGCAACGTGCTCAACGCCGCCTATCTGGTGCCCCGCGCGCACTCCGAGGAGTTCGTGGAGCTGGTGGACCGCACGAAGGACGACGCCCCGGGGCTGCGTGTGGAACTCACCGGGCCCTGGGCGGCGTACTCCTTCGCCGGGGACACGGCAGGGGAGACGAGTGGCGGGACGGCCGGGGAGAGCGGCGCGGGGGAGACAGCCGGTGAGACGGCGGGGGAGAGGGCATGACGGTCGTCGAACGCCGTGAGATCGCCCTGGTCGACCTGCTCGACCGGCTGCTGGCCGGCGGGGTCGTCATCACCGGCGACATCACCCTGCGCATCGCCGACGTCGATCTCGTCCGTATCGACCTGAACGCGTTGATCAGCTCGGTGAACGCGCAGGTGCCCTCCCCCTTCGAGGCCCTTGAGGAGCCGTTGTGACCGCCCGCAAGCACCTGGAACTCGAACCCGACACCGTGGAGCGCGACCTCGTCAAACTCGTGCTCACGGTTGTCGAGCTGCTGCGCCAGCTCATGGAGCGGCAGGCGCTGCGGCGCTTCGACGAGGGGGACCTCACCGAGGAGCAGGAGGAGCGGATCGGGCTGACCCTGATGCTTCTGGAGGACCGCATGGGCGAGCTGCGCGACCGCTACGGCCTGCGGCCCGAGGACCTCAACCTGGACCTCGGGCCGCTGGGACCGCTGCTCCCCAGGGAGTGACGCGGGAACGCCTTCAGCGGCTGCCCGGCGCCGGGGCCCAGCGCCGGGACGGTGCCTGGTCAGGCGTCCTTGCGGCACAGGATCTCGCCGTGCAGGACGGCGAACCAGGCGTCCTCGTGCCCGCCCCACTCGCGCCACGCGCGGGAGACGGCCCGCAGTTCCTCCTCGGTCGCGTGCCCGCCCCCGACCGCCCGCTCGGCGTACGCCGAGGCCAGGGTGCGGTCGGCCCACAGCCCGCTCCACCACTCCCGCTCCTCGCGGGTCGCGTACGTCCAGGTGCCGGAGGTGGCCGTGACGGCGGCCTCGGGAAAGCCCGCCCGCAGCGCCCAGGACCGCAGCCGGCGGCCCGCGTCCGGCTCACCGCCGTTGGCGCGGGCCACCCGCTCGTACAGCTCCAGCCAGGCGTCCAGGCCCGGCACCTCGGGGTACCACGTCATCGCCGCGTAGTCCGCGTCCCGGACGGCGACGAACCCGCCCGGCCGTGTCACCCGCCGCATCTCGCGCAGCGCCTGCACGGGGTCCCCCACGTGCTGCAGCACCTGATGGGCGTGGACCACGCAGAACGTGTCGTCCGGGTAGTCCAGGGCGTGTACGTCCGCGACCGCGAAGTCGACGTTGTCCAGGCCCCGCCCGGCGGCCGTGGCCCGCGCCTGCTCCAGCACGCCCGGCGCCTGGTCGACGCCCGTGACATGCCCGTCGGGGACCAGTTCGGCCAGGTCGGCGGTGATGGTGCCCGGCCCGCAGCCGATGTCCAGGACCTTCATATGGGGCTTGAGCGAGCCGGTCAGGTAGGCCGCCGAGTTGGCGGCGGTGCGCCAGGTGTGCGAGCGCAGTACGGACTCGTGGTGCCCGTGTGTGTAGACGGCCGTCTCGCGCGGTTTCGGCATGGCGGTACCCCTTCTCGTCACCCTTGCCCGGCGGGCCCGTGGCCCCGGGGCGGTACGGATCACGGTACGCGCGCATGCCGAATGTTGAGACCAGCGTATTGCTATATGGACTGACGGCCAGTCAGTCACGGGCGCCGGCGGCCGCGGGTACGGGCGGTGGTGGCCGCCGGGCGCGGGAGACGCGGCGGCCGTCAGGGGCGGGTGCCGGCGGGCAGCGGCCGGTACACCGTCAGCGCCTCGGGCAGCTTCTCCAGGCGGACCTCGCCCTCCACCTCCGTGACCTCGCCGTCGTAGGCGAGCAGCGTGCCGGGCGCCAGTCCCTTCAGGACCAGCCGGCGCATCCGGGCCTCCGAATGGATGGGGTGCGGCTGCCGGCCGGTGCGCAGCGCCCGGGGGAGGGAGATCGGGCCCGCCAGCGCGGCGGACAGCAGCCGCAGGGCCGGCCACCGGCCGCCGTGCACCACCCGTACGTCCAGCGCCCCGTCGGCCAGGTCGAGCCGGCGGCCCGGCGCCAGGCCCATGCGGTGATAGGTGCCGTTCCCGGCGAACAGCAGCCACATCGGGCGGACGCGCCCCCGCAGCTCCGCCCGCAGCGGATGGCGGTCCGCGCGCAGCACCCGCAGCGCCGCCAGCACCCCGGCCGGCCAGCCGCCGATCCGCTCCGACCAGCGCTCGCGCTCCCGCACCAGCTCGGGGTAGACGCCGAGGCTGAGAGTGTTGAGGAAGATGCCCTCGGCGCGCCCGGAGCTGAAGCGGCCCACGTCCACCCGCACCCCCTCGCCCCGCTCCACGGCCCGGCTCAGGGCCCGCGCGTCCTCCACGCCCAGGTCGTACGCGAAGTGGTTGAGGGTGCCGCCGGGCAGCACCGCGAGCGGCAGGTTGTGCCGCAGGGCGGCCCCGGCGGCCGTGTTCACGGTGCCGTCGCCGCCGCACACCCCGAGCACCCGGGCCCGCGCCGCCGCCTTCTCCAGTTCCTCGGCGACATCCTCCGGGTCGCACTCGACGATCTCGGCGGCGGGCAGCGCGTCGCGCAGGGCCCGGGCCCGTTCGGCGGTGCCGGAGGCGTGGTTGGCCACCAGGACCAGGCCCTCGCCCTCCGGCAGCGCGGGCACCTCGGCCAGCGGCCGGGCCGGCGGCACCACCTGCGCCCGCGTGGGCACCAGGCCCCGTACGGCGAACGCGGCCCCCACGCCGAGCGCCGCGCCCGCCAGCACGTCGCTCGGGAAGTGGACGCCGGTGTACACCCGGGAGACCGCCACCGAGAGGGCCACCGGGGCCACCGCCGCGCCCCAGCCCGGGGACTCCAGCGCCACACCGGCGGCGAAGGCGGCGGCGGAGGCCGCGTGCCCGGACGGGAAGGACGTGGTGATCGGCTGCTGCTTGAGCCGGCGCATCATCGGCACCGGGTCCAGGACGGGCCGCGGGCGGCGCACCGAGCGCTTGCCGAGCGTGTTGATGGTCAGCGAGGCCAGGCTCAGGGAGGCCAGGCCCCGCACGGCGGCACGGCGGGCGCGCGGGGTGCGGGTGGCCGCGATGGCGGCCGCCGCGGCGAACCACAGCACGCCGTGGTTGGCGCTGCGGCTCAGCCGGGGCAGCACGGGCCCGGCGCCGGGCCAGTGGCGCTCGGCCGCTGCCTCGAACAGCCGGCAGTCCGCTGCCAGCAGCCGCTTCAGCGCGCTGTGCGCACCGGTCTTGGGGACGGTGAGGTCGACGTCTGGGCTCATACAGGCACCGATACCCTGAAGTGGCCGTTTCTTGTGCGTCCGATCTTGTGTGTCCGATGCCTGCCCGCCACGCGCGCGACGGCGATCACGCCATGCGCGCGGCGGTGATCACTGCACGCGCGCGGCGATATGGGTTTGCCCGGATCTCCCGGCGGCGGACACAATGCCTGACCATGGGACACCTGGAAGCCGCGCACCTCGCATACGACCTGCCCGACGGGAGGGCGCTGCTCGGCGACGTCTCCTTCCGGGTGGGCGAGGGCGCCGCGGTGGCCCTCGTCGGACCCAACGGCGCGGGCAAGACGACCCTGCTCCGGCTGATCTCCGGCGAGCTGAAACCGCACGGCGGCACGGTCACCGTCAGCGGCGGCCTCGGCGTGATGCGGCAGTTCGTGGGGTCCGTACGGGACGAGACGACCGTACGCGACCTGCTCGTGTCGGTCGCCCCGCCGCGGGTCCGGGAGGCCGCGCGGGCCGTGGACGCCGCCGAGCACGCCCTGATGACGGTCGACGACGAGGCCGCCCAGCTCCAGTACGCGCAGGCCCTCTCCGACTGGGCCGAGGCACGCGGCTACGAGGCCGAGACCCTGTGGGACATGTGCACCACGGCCGCGCTCGGCGTGGGATACGAGAAGGCGCAGTGGCGGCAGGTGCGCACCCTGTCCGGCGGCGAGCAGAAGCGGCTGGTCCTGGAGGCGCTGCTGCGCGGCACCGACGAGGTGCTGCCGCTCGACGAGCCCGACAACTACCTCGACGTGCCCGGCAAGCGCTGGCTGGAGGAGCGCATCAAGGAGACCCGCAAGACGGTCCTGTTCGTCTCCCACGACCGCGAACTCCTCGCCCGCGCCGCCGAGAAGATCATCTCGGTCGAGCCCGGACCGGCCGGCGCCGACGCCTGGGCGCACGGCGGCGGCTTCGCCACCTACCACGAGGCCCGGCGCGAACGCTTCGCCCGCTTCGAGGAGTTGCGCCGCCGCTGGGACGAGAAGCACGCGCAGCTGAAGAAGCTGGTGCTGAGCCTGCGGCAGGCCGCCACCGTCAGCCACGAACTGGCCTCCCGCTACCAGGCCGCCCAGACCCGGCTGCGCAAGTTCGAGGAGGCCGGCCCGCCGCCGGAGCCGCCCCGCGAGCAGGACATCCGGATGCGCCTCAAGGGCGGCCGCACCGGCGTACGCGCCGTCACCTGCCAGGGCCTGGAACTGACCGGCCTGATGAAACCGTTCGACCTGAAGGTCTTCTACGGCGAGCGGGTCGCCGTGCTCGGCTCCAACGGCTCCGGCAAGTCCCATTTCCTGCGGCTGCTGGCCGGTGGGGACGTGGCCCACACGGGCGCGTGGAAGCTGGGCGCGCGCGTGGTCCCGGGCCACTTCGCCCAGACCCACGCCCACCCCGAACTCCAGGGCCGTACCCTGCTGGACATCCTGTGGTCCGAGCACGCGCAGGACCGCGGCGCCGCCATGTCCCGGCTGCGCCGCTACGAGCTGACCGGCCAGGCGGAGCAGGGCTTCGACCGGCTCTCCGGCGGCCAGCAGGCCCGCTTCCAGATCCTGCTGCTCGAACTGGCGGGCGCCACCGCCCTGCTCCTGGACGAGCCCACCGACAACCTCGACCTGGAGTCCGCCGAGGCGCTCCAAGAGGGCCTGGAGGCGTTCGAGGGCACCGTCCTCGCCGTCACCCACGACCGCTGGTTCGCCCGCTCCTTCGACCGCTACCTCGTCTTCGGCAGCGACGGCCGGGTCCGGGAGACCGCGGAGCCGGTGTGGGACGAACGGCGGGTGGAACGGGCCCGGTAGCCGGGCCCCAGGGGTTCCCCGGGGCCGCGGGCTGCCGGCCCCCGGCCCCGGGTCCCGGGCGCGCGCCGGTCACTTCCAGCGCAGGATCGCGCCCAGCCCGCCGCTCGGCGCGTCCTCCTCCCGCAGGGGAGTCACCGGGGCCAGCGAGAAGACCGCCGCGTCCGTGGCGACCGCCGAGCGGATCAACGCGTCGTCGGCACGCGCCGACCAGGAGTTCTGCTCGCCGAGCACGGTCAGCTCCGTACGGCGCGTCGCCACTTGGTCCGCGTCCTCGCCGATCCACACCCCACGATGGGCGTCGGCGCCCTCGGGACGGATCAGCAACTCCTCAAGACGGTGTTCGCGGGCCGCCTCGACCAGCGCGGGCACCCCCTCCACGGCACCGGCGCGACCCGTGTCGTCGGGCGCCCGGGCGGCCCGGAAACGGTCCAGCTCGCCATCGATCCGGTCCCGCACACGCTCGGCGCGCAACTGCTCCACGTCCTCGTCCAGGAGCCTGCTGCCGGCGCCGTGCGACGCCTCCACCACACGGTCGTGCAGCCGCTTGGGCAGCCGGTCGCGCACCTCGTGCCGCTCCCGCTCGGCACCGACCATGATCAGCAGATCGGCCCCGGCCTCCTCCTGGCAGACACTGAGCGCGTCGGCGATCTCCGCCGCGTTGTGCTCCCAGGTGTTCTCCACCTTCAGCTGGAAGTGCCGCTCCGACCAGTCGACGGTGCTCGTCCGGTGGATCGGCCACTGCCGCCCGGCCACCGTGCCCGCCGGCCGCCGCCCCAGCGCGCTGCGCAGCTCGAAGTCGGCGCCCTTGCGGTCGACGTACGCCACGATCGCCACCGGGTCCTCACCCGCCAGTTCGAGCAGTGGGCCCACCCGGGGCAGCGGCGCCCACTCGGCCCGGCTGTCCCCCTGCGGGGGCCGGGCCAGCGGCGGGTCCAGGACGACCGTGCCGGCCCGCGCGAAGAAGGCCCGGCCGTGCGGGTCGGGGGAGTGGCGCAGCTCCTCGGCCGCGTCCTCCACGGCGTGGCAGGTGGCCTCGTCCGCGCCCTGCCGCGCCAGTTCCCGGACCATCGCCTGGGCCGTCAGGTGCAGCTCGTGCGCGGTGTCCTCCGTGTGCCGCGAGGTGTCGACGTACACGGAGGCCCAGGGGCCGGGATGTTCGTACAGTGGATGCAGGAAGGCGAGATCCATGGCTCCCTCCGGGATGCCGTTCGGTGGCAGTGCTCGCCGGGCGGGTACCCGGACCGCATGGACGAACACGACGAACGGGGCATCGCGATGACCGGAGTCGACCCGGACCGGCTGGACGACCAGCAACTCATGAAGGAGCTGGAGACCATCCACCGCACGCGGCACGACACGCTGCTGTACGGCTCCAACGACGCGCTGCGGGCCCACAACGAGCGCATGGCGCAGCTGGAGGGCGAGTACCTGCGCCGCAACCCGCGGCGGCCCGTCGCCGCGGGCCGCACCCGCGAGGGCGCCCGGGAACGCGGCTGACCGGAGCGGTGCCCGCCGGCGCGCGGGGTGAGCGCGTCGGCGGGCACCGCTCCGTCCGGGGAACCGCCCGGGGAGGGGAACCGCCCGGGGAACCGCGGCGAACGGCCTCAGCCGCTCTCCCTCAGCCGCTCTTGTGGCCGAACACCTCCAGGAAGGTCCGGCAGAACGCCTTCAGGTCGTCCGGCTTACGGCTGGTCACCAGTGTGTTCGGGCCGTTGCCGCAGACCTTCACCTGCTCGTCGACCCAGGTGCCGCCCGCGTTGCGGATGTCCGTGCGCAGGCTCGGCCACGAGGTCAGCGTCCGGTCGCGTACGACGTCGGCCTCGACCAGCGTCCACGGCGCGTGGCAGATCGCGGCCACCGGAAGCCCCTGCTGGAAGAAGTCCTGCACGAACGCGACGGCCTTCTCGTCCATGCGCAGGAAGTCCGGGTTGGCCACGCCACCCGGCAGGACCAGTCCACCGAAGGAATCGGCGGAGGTCTCCCCGACGACCTCGTCGACGGTGAACGTGTCCGCCTTGTCCAGGTGGTCGAACCCCTGGACCTGGCCGGACTGCGTGGACACGAGCACGGGTTCGTGCCCGGCCTCCCGCGCCGCCTTCCACGGCTCGGTCAGCTCGACCTGCTCCACGCCCTCGGGTGCGGTCAGAAATGCGATGCGCATGATGGTTCCAAGTCCTCTCGTCGACCGCCGGCGGGCTGTTCGCCCCCGGCGTGCCTGTTCTTCGCCCGGAGCGTGACCGGGCGGGCGCGGCGGCCCGGTCCGGTGGGCGCGCGTCTCGTCACCAGGGGTGCGGTGGCCGCGCGTCCGGTGACCACACGTCCCAGGGCGGCGTGTCTCGGGGCCGCGTATCCCATGGCCGCGTGGCTCATGGCGTTGGGTCTCATGGCCGTGCGTCTCATGACCGTGTGCCTCATGGCCACGTGCCGGATTCGGTTCCGGAGCCGGTCGTTCCCGGACCGGTCGTTCCCGGACCGGCCGCGCCAGGGCCGGCCGGTCCGGGACCGGCGGGCCCGGGGGCCGAGCGCGGGTCCGGTCCGGTGTCCGGCTCGGCCCGGCTGATGCCGGCGAGCGCCGAGCCCGGGTCCTGGGCCTCCGCCAGGTCGCCCAGGCTCACCACGCCGACGGGCAGGCCGTCCTCGACGACGGGCAGCCGGCGCACGGCGTGCTCGCGCATCAGCGCCACGGCCGCCTCGACGGGGTCCAGCGGACCGACGACCAGCGGATCGGACGTGCACACCGACCCCGCGCTCACCGTCTGCGGGTCGAGGCCCTCGGCCACGGCCCGCACCACGATGTCGCGGTCGGTGAGCACACCGACGATCTGGTGCCCGTCGGCCACGACGACGTCACCGATGTCGTGGGCGAGCATCAGCCCGGCCGCCTCGACGAGCGAGGCGTCCGGCCGCACGGCGACGACACCCGGTGTCATGGCGTCCCTGACGAGTTCCGCCGTCACCTCGGACCCTTCCTGTTGCCGTTCCTGGCCCCGTGCCGCCGTCCCGGCGGCGGCAGGTCCGCGCGCCTAGGCACGGTCCTCCCGTGCGGGCCGCTCGTCGCGGGTCAGGTCCTTCGCCAGCTCCTGCACATTGGCGTAGTGCGCCTTGCGCGGCAGCTGTTCCAGCGCCTCGATCAGCGCGTCGGGCGCGTTCTTGCGGCGCAGTACGCGGGCCAGTTCGCCCGGTGCCGCGGGGAAGGCGCTGCGGCCCAGGATCCTGGCCAGTTCCAGGCGCACGGTCTCCAGGGACGCCCGGGACCCGCCCGGGGCCACCGGTCCGCCCCAGACCTCGGGGTCGTCCTCGGCGGTCGGCTCCGGGTCGTGCCACTCCTCGCTCCGCGTGGGGTGGCCCGACCTGAGCAGTCCCTGCAGTTCGTGCTTCATCTCGTCGTCACGGTGGACACTCAGCCGGTCGCTGCCTCGCTGCATATCTCCCTCCAGATCGGTCGGGGGTGGCCCCCCGCGTACCCGTGCAGGCGGAGCCGACACGGGCTTTCCGGTACGCCGTCCGTCCGTCACCCGATAGGCCCGCCGGTGTCCCGCGAATGGGGCTCGGCCGCGCGCGGTGCGCGACGCCGGGGGCTGTGATGGCTCAGAAGGCACGGACGCCGTGCCGTTCGCCGTCCGCCGGTCCGAGGAGCCCCGCCCATGCGCCGAACCACCTCCCGCGCCCTGTCCGCCGCCGTCCTGGCCGGTCTCATAACGGGGTCCGCCGCGACAGCCGCCACCTCGGCCGCCGCCGCGACGGCTCCGGCGGCCCGGTCGGAGCATCCGGCCCGGTCGGCACCTCCGGCCGCGCGGGGCAATCCGGCCGTATCGGGGTCCGGTCCCGCTGCCGTTTCCGATTCTGCTTCCGGTGACGGCCTGCCGGTCCCCGCCGGGGGTGCCCTGCCGGCCCCCGCGCCCCAGGCCACCTCCGCCGGCGACCTGCCGCCGGACCAGATGCTGCAGGACCCCTTGCAGGACCCGATCCTGCGGGACGCGCTCGCCCACGACCCCGGAGTGGGCCCCGGCGACGACCCGGCCCTCGACTCCGGCCCGGCCCTCGACTCCGGTCCGGGCCCGGATTCCGTTCCGGACACCGCCCCCGCCCCCGCCGCCTCCCGCGCGTCCTCGTACGCCCCCTCCCGTGGCACCTCCTCCTCGTACGACCCCACCCACGGCCAGGCGGCCCCGCACGCGTCCCCCTCCCGCGCCCCCGGCCGCCCCGAGGACACCCGGGACCCCGGCCGTGACCAGCCCTCACGCGTCCCCGGCGCGACCCAGCACGGCGTACAGGCCGGCGAGGGCGGTTCCTTCACCGCGTCCCTGCCGGCGCTGATCGGCGGCGCCGCGCTCATCGCGTTCGCGCTCTGCGGCGCGGCGCACCGGCTGTGGCGGCGCAGGAGGGAGGAGGGCTGACCGGGCCAGGGACGCGCGGACGTACGGACGTCACGGGGCCCGTTGTGATCCGCGCGACCCGCCCCCGCGGCCATGGAACGGCGCCCGCCCGGGTACCCGGCGACCGGGCGCATGACAGCACCGGGCCCGGCACCGGGCCACGACCACAGGCCCACAGCGACAGGACGACACGACTCGCCGTCCGGGACTGCGCGGAGGTACCCATGCGGCGGACGGACCCCGAAGGCCACGGCCCCGTCCGCTACGGGCCGTCGGCCCTCCCCGACGACGGACTGCCCGTCCTGCCGGAGCTGTCCGCCGCGCTCGCCGCGGCCGCGGCGAGCGGCCGGGACAGGCCCATCGGCGGCGGTACGGCACTCCTGGACGCGGCCTGCGGCTACTGGACGCGCCGCGGACTGGCCACCTGGCCCGACCGGGTGGCCGCCGCCCCCGGGGCGCCGTCCCTGCTGCTCGCGCTGACCGCCGCGCTCGGCGGTGACGTCCTGGTGCCCCGGCCCTGCGCCGCCTGGTGGGCGCCGTACGCCCGGCTCCTCGGCAGACCCGCCTTCCCGGTGGCCACCCCGGCCGAGTGCGGCGGCGTACCCGACCCGTACGCCCTGCTGGAGACCGTCCGCAGGGTGCGCGCCGAGGGCGGCGACCCGCGGCTGCTGGTGCTGTCCGTCGCCGACGACCCCACCGCCACCGTCGCACCGCCGGAGTTGCTGCACGAGACCGTCGAGGCCGCCACCGGTGAGGGACTGCACCTGGTCAGCGACGAGACCTGGCGCGACACCGTGCACGCGCCGCACGAGAGGGTGCTGCTCAGCCCCGCCGAGATGCTGCCCGAGCGGGTCACCGTCGTCAGCGACCTCGCCGGCGCCTTCCTGCCGGCCGGCTGGCCCGCGGCGATCGCCCGCTTCCCGGCCGGTCCCACCGGCGACGCGCTGCACGCGCGCGTGCTCGACATCCTCACCGCGCTGGACGCCCGGATCGCCGAACCGGTCGCCGCCGCGGCCGCCTACGCCCTGGCCGAACCCGGCCCGGTGACCGCGCGCCTGACCGCCGCCACGCGCCTGCACGCGCGCGTGGCGCGCGCCGCGCACGCCGTGGTGGTCGCCGCGGGCGCGCCGGCCCGGCCGCCGCAGGCCGGCCGTCATCTGTACGCCGACCTGGGCCCGCTGCGCCCCGCGCTGGCCGCCCGCGGGGTCGGCGACGCGCAGGAACTGGAGGACTACCTCGGCGCCCGCCTGGGCATGAGCACGCCCGGCGGGCACCGCTTCGGCGACGACCTCGCCGCGCTGCGCGTACGCCTGTCCACCGCGGAACTGCTCGGCGCCACCGACGAGGAGCGCACGCAGTGCCTCCGGTCCCCGGCGCCGATGGAACTGCCGCAGGTGCGACGCGCGTTGACCTCCTTGGAGTCCGTCTTCGACGATCTCCGTGACGACGCTCGGCGATGGGAGCTTCCTCGATGACGCAGCAGTCCGAGTCGACCACGTCCGCGACCACCAGCCCGGGCGGTGTCCGGGACGACGACGTCCTGAGCGCGTCCACCCTCGCACCCGCGCCGCCCGCCGCGTTCCCGCCGCTCGCCGAGCCCCGGCCGCTGGGGGAGCGGCGGGTGTGGCCGCGGGCCTTCCACGACCGGCTCACCGCGCCGCTGCCCGGCCTCAAGGCCCTCGCCCGGTTCGCCCGCGAGGGGGCCGTACGCCCGGGCCGGGACGGACTCGCCGGCATCCCGCTGGTGCCGTACGAGCCGGGGCCACTGCCCCGGGTGGACGCCCGGACCGTCGCCGTCACCTGGGCGGGGCACGCCAGTTGGGTCGTCCGGATCGGCGGCCTGACCGTACTGACGGACCCGGTGTGGTCGCGCCGCATCATCGGCACCCCGGCCCGTATCACGCCGGTCGGCGTGGACTGGCAGGCGCTGCCGCGCGTCGACGCGGTCGTCATCAGCCACAACCACTACGACCACCTGGACGCGCCCACCCTGCGCCGGCTCCCGCGCGACACCCCGGTGTTCGTGCCCGCCGGGCTCGCCCGCTGGTTCCAGCGCAGACGCTTCACCCGCGTCACCGAGCTGGACTGGTGGGAGGCGGCCGAACTGGACGGCCTGCGCCTCGACTTCGTGCCCGCCCACCACTGGTCCAAGCGCACCCTCACCGACACCTGCCGGAGCCTGTGGGGCGGCTGGGTGCTCACCGCCCCCGACGGGCAGCGCGTGTACTTCGCCGGTGACACCGGTTACGGCCACTGGTTCTCCCGTATCGGCAGCCGCTACCCCGGTATCGACCTCGCCCTGCTGCCCATCGGCGCCTACGACCCCCGCTGGTGGCTCAGCGACGTCCACTGCGATCCGGAGGAGGCGGTGCAGGCCGCGGTGGACCTCGGCGCCCGCCGGATGGCGCCCATGCACTGGGGCACGTTCGTCCTCTCCGCCGAACCGGTCCTCGAACCCCTCGCCCGAGTCCGCACCGCCTGGGAGAAGGCCGGCCTGCCCCGCGAAGACCTGTGGGACCTGCCGGTGGGGGCCTCACGCGTGCTGGACTGAGACGGGGCGGGGTGGGGCGGGACGCGGCGCGGTGGCGCGCGCGGCCCGGCAGGCGGTCGGGCCGAGGCGCACCCGCCACGCGTGGGCCGTCGGGGCAGGACAGGACGTAAGGCCCCACGGCCCACGGCCCACGGCCCACGGCCCGGCGGACGGAAGGCCGGATCAGGGCGCGTGGCACGCGCAGGCCGTTGGGTCAACACGGCGGCATGTGCGGGCAGTTGAGCCATGACTCAGCGCCACGCGCGGCCCGGCGGACCACGACCTACAGCCACCCACAGCCACCACAGCCACCGCCGGGCGTCAGCTCAGTTCGAGCGGTGGGCGAGCGCCGACCGCCGGACCCGGCGCCACGCGCTCGGCGCCGCGCCGAGCAGCACCGTCAGTCCGATCGCGGCGACCACGCCCTCCCAGGGCGCCTTGAACAGCGAGCCGCCCAGGATGCCGATCACCTGGTACGTCACCGCCCAGGCCAGGCAGGCGGGCAGGTTGCCGCGGGCGAAGCGGCGCAGCGGCCACTTGGCCAGCAGGCAGGCCAGCATCACCGGGACGCGCCCGGCCGGCACCAGCCGGGACAGCACCAGCACCGCCACCCCGTGCTCGGTCAGCTTCTCCTGCGCCTGCGCGAGCCGGTCCTCCGGCGCGCGCGACCGGATCGCCTCCAGCCAGCGCGAACCGTTCTTCGACCGCAGCCCGCGCCGCCCCAGCCAGTACAGCGCCGCGTCCCCGAGGAACGCGGCCGACGACGCCGTCAGGAACACCAGCGCCAGCGAGAACGGCGCTGTCTGGTGCACCGCGACCACCGCCGCCGAACTGACCAGCGCGCCGGTCGGCACCACCGGCACCAGCGCCCCGATCAGCACCAGCAGGAACAGCGACGGAAGGCCGAGCGCCTGCTGCGTGGACTCCGGCGGCACCACGGTCGTCACCGCGACGGCGAGCCGTATCACCGTACGACCTCCAGGCGCACGCTCTCGCCGTGCCCGAGCCGGTGCACCGCGACCCCCGGCGCACGCAGCGCGGCCAGGCGCACGAACTCATCACCCGGCGCATAGAACTCGTGGGGGCGCACAGCGTCCATCCCGATCGGCCAGTACGTGCCGTAGTGCACCGGCACCGCACTGCGCGCCGAGAGCCGGGCCAGCGCCTCGGCCGCCCGGCCCGCGTCCAGGTGCCCCTCGCCCAGGGACGGCCCCCAGCCGCCCACCGGCAGCAGCGCCGTGTCCACCGGCCCGACCTCCTCGGCCATCGACTCGAACAGACCGGTGTCCCCGGCGAAGTACGTCCGCGCCTCGCCCTCGACGACGAAACCCAGCGCGGGGCAGCGACGCGGCCCCACCGGCAGCCGCCGTCCGTCGTGCCACGCGGACACCACCCGCACGGAGACCGGCCCGGCCCCGACCCGGTCGCCCGGCGCCACCTCGGTGATCCTGAGCCCGCCCGGCCGCGCGAGCCGGCGCAGCCCCGGCACGGCCCGCGCCGCACCGCGCGGCACCAGCACCCACGTGCCCGGGGCGAGCCCGGCCAGCGACGGCAGATGCAGGTGGTCGGCGTGCAGATGGGAGACGAGTACCAGATCCGCGCGCCGGGCGCACGGTGGCGGCGGCGCGCCCCGGCGACGGCGCAGATGCGCGAGACGGCGGGCGAACAGCGGATCGGTCAGCACACGTACGTGCGAATCCTCGACCGTGCACGTCGCGTGACCCCACCAGGTGATCTCCACCGGCACTTCTTTGCCTCCTTCGCGCGACTCCCCCTGAGCCTACGTGCAGGGGTAGGGTCGGCGGCGAAAACCCGGAGGTGAGGGGGACTCCATGGGACAGGTGCGGGACGCCCGGGGCGCGGCCGCCGCGACGCCGGTCCGCGTGACGGCGATCGCCAGCCTGACGCCACTGGAGGAGCTGAACGACGACCCCTTCCTCGTCGACTCCCGCGGCCAGCACGCCATGTGCGCCCGGTGGGCGGCCGAACACGGCTATGTCATCGCGCGCGAACTGCTCGTCCGCGGCCTGCGCCCCGACCACTGCGCCCTGTGGGAGGGCGTGCGCCCCGGCATGGACCTGTTCGTCGCGCCCAGCCGCCGGGTGCTGGAGCGGGCGCTGTCCTCCGTGGAGGCGTTCACCGCGGAGTGCGCGCGGCGGGGTGTGCGGGTGGAGACGGTGGGCCGGGCCGAGCCGTCGTACGACGCCCAGATGAAGGCCTGCGTGCACCGCCGCCTGTCCATGCCGACCGCCGGCTACGACGGCCGCTAGCAGCCGGCAGCCGGCAGCCGGCCGACAGTGACCAGCCCCTCCCGCGGCGCCCCGGCCGCCCCCTCCCGCCCGTGTGACAAGCTGGACCGGGCCCGTGCGGACGACCGGGCCGGGACGTGAGGTGTGCGGGCGTGCGGGACGGGTGGTGGCGGCGGGCCGCCAGTCAGGCGGGGCGGAGCATCGCGGTGTGGGCCGTCTCCACGCTCACGATGCTGCTGCTCGCCGGAGCCCTGCCGGACTTCCGGCTCCAGTCGGCCGACGGCGACAGCGCCACCACCATCGCCGTCACCGCCGCCCTCGGCGCCGGCGCCTTCGGTGTGCTCTCGGCCGTCGTCTGGCCGCTGCTCGTCCAGCTGCTGCTGCTCGTGCCCGCGCTGGTCCTCGGGCTGCTGGTGTTCTTCCTCAACGGCTCGCTGCTCCTGCTCGCCCTGCGCGTCAACCCCTCCGGCCACCCCAGCGCCGCCCCCGAGACCGCGGTCATCGTGGCCGCGGTGATGTCCGCGGTCGCCTCCGCCACCGGCGGCGCCCTCGCCGTCCGCGACGACGACGCCTACCGGCGCCGGCTGCACCGGCTCGCCGACCGCCGCCGCCGGCACCGGCCGCCGTGCCCGGCGACGCCCGGCACCCTCATGCTCCAGCTCGACGGCGTCGGCCACGACGTGCTGCGCGACGCCGTCGACAGGGGACTGATGCCGACCGTCGCCCGCTGGCTCGGCGCCGGCCCGGGCCAGGAGGCCACCCACCGGCTCACCCCCTGGCGCACCGACTGGTCCAGCCAGACCGGCGCCAGCCAGCTCGGCATCCTGCACGGCAGCAACCACGACGTGCCCGCCTTCCGCTGGTACGAGAAGGACACCGGCGAGGTGATGGTCTGCAACCGGCCCGCCAGCGCCGTCGAACTCCAGCGCCGCGCCGTCGCCCGCACCGGCGACGGCGGACTGCTCGCCGCCGACGGTGCCAGCCGCGGCAACCTGTTCGGCGGCGGCGCCGGCGAACTCGCCCTGGTGCTGTCCGTCGCGGCCCGCCGGGGCCGCGACAACCGCTCCCGGGCCGGATACTTCGCCTACTTCTGCGACCCCGCCAACGCCGTGCGCACCGCGCTGTCCTTCATCGCCGAGGTGGGCCGCGAGATCGGCCAGTCCGTCCGCGCCCGGCTGCGCGGACAGCGCCCGCGCGTCTCCCGCGCCGGCCTGTACCCGCTGGTGCGGGCCTTCGCCACCGTCGTCGAACGGGATGTCGTGGTGGCCGCCGTCATGGGCGACCTGCTCGCCGGCCGCACCGCCGTCTACGCCGACCTCGTCGCCTACGACGAGGTGGCCCACCACTCCGGGCCGCACAGCCGCGACGCGCACCAGGTGCTGGAACGCCTGGACCGCGCGCTCGCGCTGATCGAGGACGCCGCCGAGCACGCCCCGCGCCCGTACCGGATCGTCGTCCTGTCGGACCACGGCCAGAGTCCCGGTGAGACCTTCCACGCCCGCTACGGCCTGACCCTGGCCGATCTGGTCCGGGCCGGCTGCGGACTGCCCGTGCCGCGCCGGGCCGGCCGCACCCGCAGCGGCGCCGAGGCGCGCGCCGCGGTCCGGGCCGCGCTGCGCCGCCCGGTCGAGGAGCACCGGCCGCCGCGCCCGCCCGCCGGCCGCCGCGCCGAGCCCGTGGTCCTCGCCTCCGGCAACCTGGGCCTGATCTCCTTCCCGGACGTGCCGCACCGGATGAGCCGGGAGGAGATCGACGCCCGCCACCCCGCGCTGCTGCCCACCCTCGCCGACCACCCCGGCGTCGGCTTCCTGCTGGTGCGCAGCGAGCAGCACGGCGGCGTGCTGCTCGGCGCGCGCGGCTTCCAGGCGCCCCTGGACGACCTGGACACCGACCCGGGGCCGCTGGCCGCCTTCGGCCCGGGCGCCGCCGACGCCGTCCGGCGCACCCACGCCTTCCCGCACACCGCCGACATCATGGTCAACTCCCTGTACGACCCGGCCGACGGCGAAGTCCTCGCCTTCGAGGAGCAGATCGGCTCGCACGGCGGGCTCGGCGGGGCGCAGGGCCGCCCGTTCCTGCTGTCACCGCTGGTGTGCTCCCCGCCCGCCGAGGACAGCGGCCCGCTCGTGGGCGCCGAGCAGATCCACGGCGTCCTGCGCCGCTGGCTGAGCGAGGCCGCCGCCGGCCGGCGGGTGCCGCTCACCGCGGAACCGGAGGAACGGGCCGCCTGAGCGCCGCGGAGCACGGCACATCGCCTCCGTCCCGCGGCCTGTTCGACAGGTGTGCGAGGCACGGATGTGATCGGATGGGTGCGAAGGAGCCCGGGAAACGGGCTCCCAGGCGTAGGCGAAAGGCAAGGAACACACCGTGGCAACCACGCGCACCGCACACACCGTCTGGGAAGGCAACCTGCTCGAAGGCAGCGGCGTCGTCGATTTCGACTCCTCCGGTATCGGCAGCCAGCCGGTGTCGTGGCCGTCGCGCGCCGAGCAGGCCAACGGGAAGACCAGCCCCGAGGAACTGATCGCCGCCGCCCACTCCAGCTGCTTCTCCATGGCCCTCTCGCACGGCCTGGCCGGCGCCGGCACCCCGCCCACCAGGATCGAGACCAAGGCGGACGTGACCTTCCAGCCGGGCGAGGGCATCACCGGCATCCACCTCACCGTCGAGGGCACCGTCCCCGGCCTCGACGACGACGCCTTCGTCGCCGCAGCCGAGGACGCCAAGAAGAACTGCCCGGTCAGCCAGGCCCTGACCGGCACCACGATCACCCTGGAGGCCAAGCTCGCCTGACGCGAGCGGCCGCCCCGCCGACGCCGCGCCCTCGTCCCCGAAGGCGCGGCGCCGGTGTTCCCGGGGTCCGGCGTCGTCGTTCCGCCCCGCCGGGGTACCCGGTCCGCAGGACCCAGGTGGACAGGGCCGGGTGGAAACAGGACCGGGTGGAAAGGGGACGACGATGGCACGTGCGGTCGGGATCGATCTCGGGACGACCAACTCGGTGGTGGCCGTCCTGGAGGGCGGCGAGCCCACGGTCGTCGCCAACGCCGAGGGCGCGCGCACCACGCCGTCGGTGGTGGCGTTCGCCAAGAGCGGCGAGGTGCTCGTCGGGGAGGTCGCCAAGCGGCAGGCGGTGACCAACGTGGACCGCACCGCCCGTTCCGTCAAACGTCACATGGGCGACGCGCACTGGCGCTTCCCCGAGGAGGGCTCCGTCGACGGCACCCGCTACCGGGCGCAGGAGCTGTCGGCGCGGGTGCTCCAGAAGCTCAAGCGGGACACCGAGGCCTATCTCGGCGAGGACGTCACCGACGCCGTGATCACCGTCCCCGCCTACTTCGACGACGCGCAGCGGCAGGCCACCAAGGAGGCCGGTGAGATCGCCGGCCTGAATGTGCTAAGGATCATCAACGAGCCCACGGCCGCCGCGCTCGCCTACGGCCTGGACCGGGGCGAGGAGCAGACCGTCCTCGTCTTCGACCTGGGCGGCGGCACCTTCGACGTGTCCCTGCTGGAGATCGGCGACGGCGTCATCGAGGTCAAGGCCACCAACGGCGACACCCGCCTGGGCGGCGACGACTGGGACCAGCGGATCGTCGAGCACCTGGTCAAGCGGTTCAAGGGGCAGCAGGGCGTGGACCTGTCGAAGGACAGGATGGCCGTGCAGCGACTGCGCGAGGCGGCGGAGAAGGCGAAGATCGAGCTGTCCTCGTCCACCGAGACCACGATCAACCTGCCGTACATCACCGCGTCCGCCGAGGGCCCCCTGCACCTGGACGAGAAGCTCACCCGCGCCCAGTTCCAGGAACTCACCGCCGATCTGCTGGACCGCTGCACCAAGCCGTTCCACCAGGCGGTCAAGGACGCGAACGTCAAACTCTCCGACATCGACCACGTGATCCTCGTCGGCGGCTCCACCCGGATGCCCGCCGTGACCGATCTGGTGCGCGAACTCACCGGCAAGGACCCGCACAAGGGCGTCAACCCGGACGAGGTGGTCGCCGTGGGCGCCGCCCTCCAGGCCGGGGTGATCCGCGGCGACGTCAAGGACGTCCTGCTCCTGGACGTCACCCCGCTGTCCCTGGGCATCGAGACCAAGGGCGGCATCATGACGAAGCTGATCGAGCGCAACACCACGATCCCCACCCGCCGTTCGGAGATCTTCACCACCGCCGACGACAACCAGCCCTCCGTCGGCATCCAGGTCTACCAGGGCGAACGCGAGATCGCCGCCTACAACAAGAAGCTCGGCGTCTTCGACCTCACCGGGCTGCCGCCCGCCCCGCGCGGCGTGCCGCAGATCGAGGTCGCCTTCGACATCGACGCCAACGGGATCATGCACGTCTTCGCCAAGGACCTGGCGACCGGCCGCGAGCAGAAGATGACCGTCACCGGCGGCTCGGCGCTGCCCAAGGACGACATCGACCGCATGATGCGCGAGGCCGAGCAGTACGCCGAGGAGGACCGCGGCCGCCGCGAGGCCGCCGAGACCCGCAACCAGGCCGAGCAACTCGTCTACCAGACCGAGAAGTTCCTCCGCGACAACGGCGACCGCGTCCCCGCGGACACCAGGACCGAGGTCGAGTCGGCCGCCGCCCGGGTCAAGACCCTGCTGGAGGAGAACGCCGACACCACCGCCCTGCGCACCGGCGTGGACGAACTCGCCGCCGTCAGCCAGAAGATGGGCCAGGCCCTGTACGCCCAGGCCCAGCAGGAACCTGGCGGCCCGGGCGAGCCGGGGCAGACCGGTCAGGGCGGTCAGGCCGGTGCGCAGGACGACGAGGGCGTCGTGGACGCGGAGATCGTCGACGACGACCGGGAGCCCAAGGGAGGCGCCGCCTGATTCAGGAGGCCGGCCGGAGCCCGGGGCCGGCGGTCAGGGCTTGACCGCGACCCCCGCGTACACCGGCACGATGCCCTCCGCCTGGGCCGCCACGTCCACCGGCTCCGGCCGCCAGCCCGTCACCGGGATGATCCCCGGCCCCAGCAGCCGCAGCCCCGCGAAGAACCGGGCGAACTCCGTCAGGGAACGGGGGTGGAACGGCGTGCCGTTGCGGGCGAACAGCTCCGCGGCCCGGCCCACCGCCTCCGGGTTCAGGTCCGGCGTCACCTGCGAGACGATCAGATGGCTGCCCGGCGCGAGGGCGTCGACGTACCGCTTCAGCAGGCCGTGCACGTCGTCCCCGTCGGCCGCGTCGGAGAGGTAGTGCGTCAGCGCCACCAGCGACAGCGCGACGGGCCGGGAGAAGTCCAGCGACCGGGCGGCCAGGTCCAGGATCGTGCCGGGCTCACGGACATCGGCGTGCACATAGTCGGTGGAGCCCTGCGCGGAGCCGGTCAGCAGCGCCTCGGCGTGCCGCAGCACGATCGGGTCGTTGTCGGCGTACACGACCCGCGACTCGGGTGCGACGCCCTGGGCCACCTGGTGCAGATTGGGCTCCGTGGGGATGCCGGTGCCGATGTCCAGGAACTGCCGTACGCCCGCCTCGGCGGCCGCCCGTACCGCCCGCTGCATGAACCGCCGGTTGGCCCGCGCTCCCCGGACGGCGGTGTCGTCCACGGCGAGGATCCGGCGGGCCAGTTCCTCGTCCACCGGGTAGTTGTCCTTGCCGCCCAGCCACCAGTCGTACACCCGGGCCGGGTGCGGCCGGCTGGTGTCGATACGGGCGGGCGCGGCGTCGGGTCCGGTCATGCGGTGCGTACTCCTCGGCTCGGTCAAGGCGTTGGACGGGCAGCGTGGGGGTCGGCGGGTGAACAGCGGGGGCGCGAGGGCCCGTTCAGTAGGTGTGGCGGCACTCCCGCAGCAGCTTGCGGGTGCGTTCGACGGACGCGGCGGCCGCCGTCATGTGGTCGAGCACCTCCAGGTGCACGGCGACCTCGCTGCGGGAGTCCAGGTACAGGGCGCCGGTCAGGTACTCGGTGTACACCATGTCGGGCAGCTCCGGCTCGGCGAAGCGGAACAGCGAGAACGGCGCGTACGTCCCCGGATGCGGACCGGCCGCGAACTCCGCGACCTGCACCGTGACCCGGTCCCGCTCGGTGTACTCCAGCAGCTTGTCCAACTGCTCGCGCATCACCTCGCCGCGCACGCTCACCGGCCGCCGCAGCACCGTCTCCTCGACGATCACCCACAGGTGCGGCGCGTCCGGCCGCTCCAGCAGCTCCTGGCGGGCCATGCGCAGCGACACATGCCGCTCGATGGCCTCCGCGCCGGTCTGCCCGACCGTCCCGGACCGCAGCACGGCGCGCGCGTAGTCCTCGGTCTGCAGCAGCCCGGGCACGAAATGCGGCTCGTAGGAGCGGATCAGCCGGGCGGCGCCCTCCAGGCTGACGTACAGGCTGAACCAGTCCGGCAGCACGTCGTGGAACCGCTGCCACCAGCCCGGCTCATTGGCCTCCTCGGCCAGGTGCACGAACTGGGCGGTCTCCTCGGCGGCCACCCCGTACGTCTCCAGCAGCACCTGCACGTACGGGATCTTCAGCGAGACCTCGGCCAGCTCCATGCGCCGCACCGTCGCCGACGTCACCCGCAGCACCCGGGCGGCCTGCTCGCGCGTCAGCCCGGCCGCGTCCCGCAGCTCCTGGAGCCTCCTGCCCAGCACCACCTGCCCCACGGTGGGCGCCGGCCGCCGCTCACTCACGCCACGCCCTCCCCCCACGTGTCGAGGTCCGCGCAGCAGTGTGCCACGCCCGCACGTCTCAAGGCATCAGCGCATGGCAGTACTTGACCGTCGCCGGGTCCGCCGGGAGGAACGTCTCGATGGCCAGCTCGGACACCGTCACGTCCATGGGCGTGTTGAAGGTGGAGATCGAGGAGACGAACGACAGCACCTGGCCCTGGTGCTCGATCCGCAGCGGCAGCGCGAAGTACGGCACCTCGCCCGCCGCCTCCTGCCCGTCACCGCGGTCCGGCACCGGGTAGGCCGCGACCTCCTCGTACAGCTCCCGCAGCGCCGGGAAGCGGTGCAGCGCGATGTCCCGCTCCATCTGCGCCAGCAGGTGCCCGCGCCACTCGGGCAGATTGCGGATGCGCGGCGCCATCCCCTCGGGGTGCAGCGTCAGCCGTATCGCGTTCAGCGGCGGGGCGAGCAGGTGCTCGGGGACGCCCTCCAGCAGCATCATGATGCCCCGGTTCGCCGTCACCACGTTGTACAGGGCGTCGACCACCAGCGCCGGATACGGCTCGTAGCCCTGGATCAGCCGCTCCAGGCCCTCCCGCAGCGCGCCCAGCGCCGGGTCGTCCAGCGACGTCTCCGGATAGCGCGGGGCGTAACCGGCCGCCAGCAGCAGGGCGTTGCGTTCCCGCACGGGCACCTCCAGGTGCTCGGCCAGCCGCAGCACCATCTCCTCGCTGGGCCGGGACCGGCCGGTCTCGATGAAACTGATGTGCCGGGCGGAGGAGTCCGCGCGCAGCGCCAGCTCCAGTTGGCTGACGCGCCGCCGCTCCCGCCAGGCCCGCAGCAGCGGGCCCACACCCTGCCCCGCGGGGGCGGTGGGGTCGGCGGGGGGCACGGTGTTCTTGGTCGCGACCATGGTCATGAGGAGGACCGTAGCCGACCGGGCTCCGTCCGGCGGCCGAATTTTTACCGGCCCGGGGCCCGCCCTCCCCGCTGACCTGGGACGCGGCAGCCGTCCTGTGGCAGGCTGGGCGGGTACGCCCCCGTACCGCCACGACGTGTGCGCGCGGCCGCGCGCCGCCCAGGAAGGGAGCCGGCCCATGCCCGTCGAACCGCTGCCCCAGAAGGAGATCGAGGAGCGGCTGGCCGAGCTGCCCGGCTGGTCGCTGGAAGGGGACCGGCTCACCCGCGCCTACCGGCTCGGCTCCCACTTCGCGGCCGCCGCGCTGGTCGTGCACATCGCCCAGGTGCAGGAGGAACTGGACCACCACTCCGACCTCACCCTCGGCTACCACACGGTCTCCCTCAGCGTGAACACGCACAGCGCGGGCGGCGCCGTCACCGACAAGGACTTCCAGCTCGCCCGGCGCGTCCAGGACCTGGCGCCGGGCCACGGGGCGGGCTGAGCCGCATCCGGCCGCCGGACGGGAGGGGGAGAGAGCCGCGTGCTGGACTACGACGAGGAAGCCGAGCGCTACGACGACTTACGCGGCGGTGAGGACCGGGCCGCCGCCGCGGCCGAGGCGGTCCTCGGCCTGCTGCCGCCGGGGACGCGCGACCTGCTCGACCTCGGCTGCGGCACCGGCATCGTCAGCCGCCGCCTCGCCGCCGGCCTGCCGGGCGCGCGGGTGACCGGCGCCGACCGGGCGCCCGGCATGGCCCGCCGGGCCGCGGCGCGCCTGCCCGGTGCCGTCGTCCTCGCCGACGGCCGCCGGCTGCCCTTCCCGGACGGCCGATTCGACGCGGTCACCGGCGTCTGGCTGCTGCACCTCGCGCCGAGCCCGGCCGACGCCCGCGCGGTCGTCGCCGAGTGCGTCCGTACCCTGCGGCCCGGCGGGGTGTACGTCACCACGGTCGACAAGGCCGCCTCCCACAACGTGGGCAGCGACATCGACGCCGTACTCGCCACCCGGCCGCCCAGCCCCGCCCGGGACGCCGAGGCCCTGGTGGTCCGGTACGCCACCGAGCACGGCCTGTGGCCGGCCGGGCGGGCCCGTTTCACCGGCCGCGGCCAGGGCCGCAGCCCCCGCCGCACCATCGCCGACCTGCGGCGCGGCTGGTTCGTCACGCTGCCGCCCGGCGCCCCGCGCGCCGAGGAGTTCGCCAGCCGGCTGGCCGCCCTCCCCGACCAGGACCGCCCCCGCCCCGACCCGGTCTTCACCCTGCGCGCCTTCCGCCGCCCGCCCACCGCCTGAACCGGCCGGCGCGGGCGCCGGGGTGAGCCGCCCGGGCAGTCGGGCCCCCGGTCGGTCCGCGCCCGGGTCGGTCCGCGGCCCCGGTCGGTCCGCGCCCCCGGTCAGTCCGTGCGGCCCAGCCCCCGGCGGATCGCGGCCTCCACGGGTGAATAGGCCCCGTCCGGCCGGTCCAGCGCGTAGGGCGCCGCCGGGTACAGCGGCGGCTGCGCCATGAAACGCGGCCGGGTGCCGTGGTGCGGCTGGGCGGCGTGCACCAGGAAGGGATGGCAGAGGTAGACGTCGCCGGGGCGGCCGGTGGCGTGGGCGAGCGGGCGGTGCGCCGACGCCTCGACCAGCCGCGGCGCGATCCTGAGCGTGGACACGCCTGCCTCGCCGTACGGTGCGAGCAGCGGGGGCACGTCCAGGTGGGAGCCCACCCGGATGCGGGTCGGCGCGTCGTCCTCGGTCACCTCGGAGAACAGGAACAGCATGAGCAGCGCGCGGTCCCGGGAGCGCAGGTTCGCCCAGTACCACCGGGCGCCCTCGGGCAGATAGCTCCCCTCGATGTGCCAGCCCGCGTCGTCCGGCTCCCGCTCGTGCGGGAACCGCAGCGGGAAGGAGCCCAGCGAGTACCGGGGCGTCCAGCGGCCCTCGCCCACCAGCAGGTCGAACGCCCGGTGCAGCGCGGGGCTGTTGACGGCCGCCGCGAACGGGCCCTGCGCCATGTCGGAGACCCGGACCACCGGCTCCTGCCAGGTGCCCGGGTCCTCCGGGTCGTAGCCCGTCTCGCGCCACAGCAGGCGGGCGCAGTCCTCGGCGACGCGCGGCGCGACGGCGCCCTCGATCTTCACGAACCCGTCTTCGAGGAAACGCTCGGCCATCGTGTCGTCCATGTGGCCCATGGTGGGGCACCGACCGAGAATTCCGCACCTGATTTTTTGCCGTCCCGGCAACGGAACTGGCTCGTTCACGGTGCGGCGGCGCACGCTGTGCGCACCGAGAGGAGAGGCTGATCATCATGGCGCAGGAGCACAGCGGCCACCACGGTCCGCACGACGACGTCCACGACCACCAGGACCACCAGGACCACGGCCACGGCCGCGACGAGCACGGGGGACCGCACGGCCATCACCACGGGGCCGACCTCGACTGGGCCGTGCTGGCCCCGCTGCTCCAGTCGCAGGCGGAACTCTTCACACCGCTGTACCGGCAGGTCATGGACTGGCTGGGGCAGACGGTCCGCGAGCCCGCGCTGATCGCCGACACCGGCAGCGGGCCGGGGGTGGTCGCCTGCCTGTTCGCCGAGACCTTCCCGAACGCCCGGGTGGTGGCGGTGGACGGCTCCGCACCGCTGCTTGAGCGGGCCCGCGACCGTGCCGCCCGGCTCGGGCTCGCCGACCGCTTCACCACGATCTCCGGAGAACTCCCGGACGTGCTGAGCGAGTTGGCGTACCCGGCCGACCTGCTGTGGGCCAGCAACAGCCTGCACCACCTGGGCGACCAGCGCGCCGCCCTGGCCGCGTTCGCCGAGCACCTGGCGCCCGGCGGCACCCTCGCCCTGCTGGAGGGCGGCCTGCCCGCCCGCTACCTGCCCCGGGACCTCGGCGTCGGCCGCCCCGGGCTGCAGGCCCGGATGGACGCGGTCGAGGCCGAGTGGTTCCACCGCATGCGCGAGGAGCTGCCCGGCTCCGTCGCGGAGACGGAGGACTGGCCGGCGCTGCTGGGCGCGGCCGGCCTCAAGCCCACCGGCACCCGCACCTTCCTCCTCGACCTGCCCGCCCCGGCCTCCGGGCAGGCCCGCGCCTATGTCGCCGACACCCTGGGCCGGCTGCGCGACTCCATGTCCGAGAGGATCGACGCGGAGGACCGCGCGGCCCTCGACCGGCTCCTCGACCCCGACGACGAGGCGAGCGTGCACCGCAGGCCGGACGTCTTCGTCCTCAAGGCGTACACCGTGCACACGGCCGTCCGCACCGGCTGAACACACGCGGGAGGCCGGGGCGGGAGGAACTGCCTGGCCGGCCTGTCGCCCTGCGTGACCGCCGGGAGCGGGCGGGCCGTTTCACGCCGTCCGGGTGGGTCCCGGCCCACGCGAGCGGCGCGCCCCGCGACCGCAGTGAAGCGGTCCGGGACGCGCCGCCGAGGGCGCGTGCGCCCGTCAGGCCCGGTCCGTGGGCCGTCAGACCACGTCGAAGGTGGCCGGGTCCGGGCCCAGCCGCCGGTCCTCGTCGAGCGCGCTGATCGCCGCCAGGTCCTCGTCGTCCAGGCTGAAGTCGAACACCTCGATGTTCTCCTTGATCCGGGACGGCGTCACCGACTTCGGGATGACGATGTTGCCCAGCTGCACATGCCAGCGCAGCACGACCTGCGCCGGGGTGCGCTGGTGCTTCCGCGCGATCGCCACGATCGCCGGGACCTCCAGCAGGCCCTTGCCCTGGCCGAGCGGCGACCACGCCTCGGTGGCGATGCCCTGCTCGGCGTGGAACTCACGGGAGGCGCGCTGCTGCAGGTGCGGATGCAGCTCGATCTGGTTGACGGCCGGGACCACCGAGGTCTCGGCGATCAGGTGCTCCAGGTGCTCCGGAAGGAAGTTGGAGACGCCGATCGCCCGCGCGCGGCCGTCGGCGTGCAGCTTCTCGAACGCCTTGTACGTGTCGACGTACCGGCCCTCGGACGGCAGCGGCCAGTGGATCAGGTAGAGATCCACGTACTCCAGGCCGAGCTTGGCCAGCGAGGTGTCGAAGGCGCGCAGGGTGGCGTCGTAGCCCTGGTCGCCGTTCCAGAGCTTGGTGGTGACGAAGATGTCCTCGCGGGGCAGGCCGGAGGCGGCGATGGCCTTGCCGGTGCCCTCCTCGTTGTCGTAGATCGCCGCTGTGTCGATGCTGCGGTACCCGGCCTCCAGCGCGGTCGCGACGGCGCGCTCCGCCTCGTCGTCCGGCACCTGCCACACGCCGAAGCCCAGCTGGGGCATCTCGACGCCGTTGTTCAGGGTGATCGGGGGGACCTTGCTGCTCACGAGCTGTTGATCCTTCGCTTGTCGTCAGAAGTGGTACTGACATCGTCAACGATCACGGGCCGTGCCGCATTCCTGACCGGCCCCTCCGTCCGGAACCGGTCCCCCCGATCCGCCGGCTCACACCCGGTACAGTGCCTCGACCTCGTCGGCGTAGGCCTTCTCGATGGCCCTGCGCTTCAGCTTCAGCGACGGGGTCAGCAGCCCGTGCTCCTCGGTGAAGGGCTGCGCGAGGATGCGGAAGGTGCGGATCGACTCGGCCTGGGAGACCAGCGTGTTCGCGGCGACCACCGCCCGCCGCACCTCGGTCTCCAGATCGGCGTCGCGCACCAGGGCGGCGGCCGTGGCCGGCTTCGGCTTGTCGCGCATCTTCAGCCAGTGCTCGACGGCCTCGTGGTCGAGGGTGACCAGCGCGGCGATGTACGGGCGGTCGTTGCCGACGACGATGCACTGGGACACCAGCGGATGGTCGCGCACCCGCTCCTCCAGGGCCCCCGGGGCCACGCTCTTGCCGCCGGAGGTCACCAGGATCTCCTTCTTGCGGCCGGTGATGGTCAGATAGCCGTCCTCGTCCAGGGAGCCCAGGTCGCCGGTGGCCAGCCAGCCGTCGTGCAGGGTCGCGTCGGTGGCCTTCTGGTTGTTGAGGTAGCCCTGGAAGACGTTGCCGCCGCGCAGCCAGATCTCGCCGTCCTCGGCGATGTGCACGGTCACGCCCGGAATGGCCTGTCCGACCGTGCCGTACCGGGTGCGGTCGGGCGGGTTGGCGGTGGCGGCGGCCGTGGACTCGGTCAGCCCGTAGCCCTCGTAGACCTGCACACCGGCGCCG
Organism: Streptomyces sp. NPDC047017; assembly: GCF_040644175.1. Lineage (NCBI taxonomy): Bacteria > Bacillati > Actinomycetota > Actinomycetes > Kitasatosporales > Streptomycetaceae > Streptomyces > Streptomyces sp. NPDC047017. The sequence goes on from NZ_JBEYVW010000015.1 coordinate 211,254, forward strand.
GCGAAGAACAGCCCGAGCCGGCGGTCCATCCCCGAACCCCCGGACATGGCGTTGCGGAGCCGGCCGCCCATCGCCGCGCGCACCTTGGCGTAGACGAGCTTGTCGAAGAGCTGGTGCTGCACGCGCAGCGCCGCCGACGGGCCGGGGCCCACGCCCCACGCCTTCGCCTCCATCGCGTCCGCGTACTTCACCGCGATGTCGACCGCCTTCTCGAAGGGTCCCTCCCGGCCCTCCTTCTCGGCCTTGCGCCGGGCCGCGTCGAACACCTTCTCGAAGATGTACGGCACGGCGAGGATGAACGTCGGCCGGAACGCCTGGAGGTCCGGCAGCAGGGCGGCGGCGTTCAGCTGCGGCTGGTGGCCGAAGCGGACCCGGCCGCGCACCGCGGCCACCTCCACCATCCGGCCGAAGACATGCGCCAGTGGCAGGAACAGCAGCGTGGCGGCCTCGTCGCCCTTGCGGGAGTGGAACACCGGCTCCCAGCGGTCCAGGACCGTGTCCGCCTCCACCATGAAGTTGCCGTGGGTCAGCACACAGCCCTTGGGGCGGCCGGTGGTGCCGGAGGTGTAGATGACCGTGGCGACGGACTCGGGCGTGACGGCCTCGCGGTGCCGGTGCACCACCTCGTCCTCAAGGGACGCGCCCGCGTCGTACAGCTCCTGCACGGCCCCCGTGTCCAACTGCCACAGCCGGCGCAGCCGCGGCAGCCGGTCGATGACGGTGGCGATCGTCATCGCGTGGTCCTCGTGCTCCACGATCGCCGCCGACACCTCCGCGTCGTACAGCGTCCAGAAGCACTGCTCGGCCGAGGAGGTGGGGTACAGCGGTACCACCTGCGCGCCGATCGTCCACAACGCGAAGTCGAACAGCGTCCACTCGTACCGGGTGCGCGACATGATCGCGACCCGGTCGCCGAAGCGGACGCCCTGGGCGAGCAGGCCCTTGGCGAGCGCGAGCACCTCGTCGCGGAACTCGGCGGCGGTCACATCACGCCACCGCCCGGTCGCGTCCTTGCGGCCGAGCGCGACGCGCAGCGGGTCCTTCCGGGCGTGCTGGAACACGACGTCGGCCAGTCCGCCCACCGGCGGTGCCGACGCCGACGGAGGGCTGGTGAACTCGCGCAAACCCCGCTCCCGCCCTTTGTACCGCCCTGCCTGTGACGCTCCGCACAGCGCCGTGAAAGCTACCCCACACCACGGCGGGGCGGGAGGGGGGCCAAAAGCGAGCGGTGCTCAGGTCCGCCCTGGTCAGTGGCGGAAAATGCGCCCACAAGGGGAAGGGCCGGACAGAATTCCTTACGCTTCAGTAAGTTTCGGTGCCGTATCTCCACCGAATCTGTACGGCGCCCGACACCCGACGCGTGGCGCGTGGCGTGTGGTGCGGCTGCCGCCAGGCGCGGGCCGTGCGACTCGGGCGCCCGCGCACACCGCGTACGCGCGCCTCCTTACGATGGACGGCGCGCGGCGTCCTCCCCGGAACCACCCGCCGCGCGCCGGAACCCGACAGGAGACAGCCGGATGACGACGGAATCCCCCGCACCGGTCCTGCGGTCCGACACCTTCGACCCGCTCGACCTGCGGGTCCTGTCCGCCCTCGAAGTGAACGCCCGGGCCTCCTTCAGCCGGATCGGGGCGGTCCTCGGCGTCTCCGACCAGACCGTCGCCCGCCGCTACCGCAGGCTGCGCGCCCAGGGCGGGCTGCGGGTGGTCGCCGTCCGCGACCCCGAGCGGCTGGGCCAGGACCAGTGGATGCTGCGGCTGCGCTGCGTCCCCGACACCGCCCAGACCATCGCCGACGCGCTCGCCAAGCGCCCCGACACCCACTGGATCGCGCTCGCCTCCGGCGGCACCGAGGTGATCTGCGGGACCCGGCCGCGCAGCCCCGGCGACCGCGACGACCTGCTGCTCGGCAAGCTGCCCCGCACCCCCAGCGTGGTGGAGATCCGCGCCCACCAGCTGCTCCACCGCTTCTTCGGCGGCCCGGACGGCTGGGTGCGCAAGTTCCGCGCGCTCACCGCCGCCGAGACCGAGGCGCTGCGCCCCGAGACGCCGCCCCGCCCGGGCCCGGCCCGGATCGACCCCGAGGACGAACCGCTGGTCGCCGCCCTGGAACGGGACGGCCGCGCGGGCCTGCCCGAACTCCAGCGCGCCACCGGCCGCTCCGAGTCCGCCGTCAAACGCCGGCTGACCGCGCTCATCGCCTCCGGCGCGGTCTACCTCGACGTCGAGTACCACCCCGAACTCCTCGGCCACCGCCTCGGCGCCGCCCTGTGGATCACCGCCGCGCCCGCCGCCCTGCACAGCGTCGGCCAGGCGCTCGCCTCGCACGCCGAGATCGCCTTCGTGACGGCCACGGCCGGCCCCTCCAACATCATGGCGACCGCCGTCGCCCCCGACACCGCCGGCCTGTACGCCTACCTCAGCGGCCCCCTCGGCGCCCTGCCGGGCGTCCAGCACGTGGAGGCGACACCGTATCTGCGCCGCGTCAAGCAGCTCACGTACGCGCGCAGACCGCGCTGACCGCACCGCCCAGGCACCGCCCAGGCACCGCCCAGGCACCGCCCAGGCACTGCTCTGGCTCCCGGGGGAGGTCCCTAACGCCGGTGCAGGCGCTCGCCGCCCGCCAGGATCGCCGCCGCCAGAGCGTCGGCGGCGGGCTGCGCGGAGGGCCGGTGCCGGCCGTGCACGAGGACGAAACCGACCCGGCCCAGCTCCGGCAGCCCGGCGCGCTCGGGCACACGGACCAGACCCGGCGGGATCAGCCCCTGCGAGTGCGCCATCACGCCCAGGCCCGCGCGGGCGGCGGCGATCAGCCCGTTCAGGCTGCCGCTGGTGCACGCCACCCGCCACGCCCGCCCCTGGCGCTCCAGGGCCTGGAAGGCGAGCGCCCGGGTGATGCCGGGCGGCGGGTAGACGATCAGCGGCACCGGCCGGTCGGGGTCCAGGCGGAGCCGCTCCGCGCCGATCCACACCAGCCGGTCCTCCCGGACCGGCTCACCGCGCGGGTCCTGCGGCCGCCGCTTGGCCAGCACCAGATCCAGCTTCCCGGCGGCCAGCTGCTCGTGCAGCGTGCCCGACAGCTCCACCGTCAGTTCGAGATCGACCTCGGGATGCCCGTAGCGGAAGTGCTCCAGGATCTCCGGCAGCCGGGTCAGCACGAAGTCCTCCGACGCGCCGAACCGCAGCCGGCCGCGCACCCGGGTCCCGGTGAAGAACGCCGTCGCCTGCTCGTGCGCCTCCAGGATGCGGCGCGCGAACCCGAGCATGGCCTCGCCGTCCTCGGTCAGCTCCACCGAGTGGGTGTCGCGGGTGAACAGCAGCCGCCCGGTGGCCTCCTCCAGGCGGCGCACATGCTGGCTGACGGTCGACTGCCGCAGCCCGAGCCGCCGCGCCGCCTGCGTGAAGCTGAGCGTCTGCGAGACGGCGAGGAAGGTACGCAGCTGAGCGGGGTCGTACACCCTCCCAGACTAGCGGCGCTCATCGCGTTTCATGATGACAGTCAGAGCGGTGTGACGGTTTCCCGATCGCCGGGGGGTGGGGGACGATGGGGCGGGAGAACCCGGCGTCCGAAGTACGCACAAGCAGAGCAAGTACGAGCAAGTACGAGCAAGTGGAGCACCGTGAAACGCCTGCGCTGGCCGAGCCGGCTGCCGATCGACCCGTACATCGTGCTGCTGCTGGCGACCGTGGGCGTGGCCGCGCTCCTGCCGGCCCGCGGCGGCGCCGCTCATGTGGCCTCCGGCGCCTCCACCGCCGCGATCGCCTTCCTCTTCTTCCTCTACGGCGCCCGGCTCTCCACCCGCGAGGCGCTGGACGGGCTGAAGCACTGGCGCCTGCACGTCACCGTGCTGGCCTGCACGTTCGTGCTCTTCCCGCTGCTCGGCCTCGCCGCCCGCGGCCTGGTCCCGGTACTGCTGAACCAGCCGCTCTACCAGGGCCTGCTCTTCCTCACCCTGGTCCCCTCGACCATCCAGTCGTCGATCGCCTTCACCTCCATCGCCCGCGGCAACGTGCCCGCGGCGATCTGCGCCGGCTCCTTCTCCTCCCTCGTGGGCATCATCCTCACCCCGCTGCTCGCCGCCGCCCTGCTGGGCAGCGGAGGCGGCGGCTTCTCGGCGCACTCGCTGGTCACCATCGTGCTGCAACTGCTGGTGCCGTTCCTGGCGGGGCAGGTGCTGCGCCGCTGGGTCGGCGGTTTTCTCACCCGGCACAAGAAGGTGCTCGGGCTGGTCGACCGGGGCTCGATCCTGCTCGTCGTCTACACGGCGTTCAGCGAGGGCATGGTCCGGGGCATCTGGCACCAGGTCAGCCCGCTGCGGCTGGGCGGCCTGCTCGCCGTGGAGGCCGTGCTGCTCGCCGTGATGCTGGCGCTGACCTGGTACGGCGGCCGGATGCTGGGCTTCGGCCGGCAGGACCGCATCGCCATCCAGTTCGCCGGGTCGAAGAAGTCCCTGGCCTCCGGGCTGCCCATGGCGAGCGTCCTGTTCGGCGCGCACGCCTCCCTCGCCGTACTGCCGCTGATGCTGTTCCACCAGATGCAGCTCATGGTGTGCGCGGTGATCGCCAAGCGCCGGGCGCACGACGCGGAAGCGGAGGGTGCGGCCGGCTCTCTTTCTCCTGCTCCTGCTCCTTCCTCCTCTTCCGCCGCCGCGGGGACGGTGAACCCGGTGAGCGGCTCGCGCTGAGCCGTCCGGGAGGTCGCGGACGGAACTCCCCGGCTCAGGGGCGCAGCACCACCTTGCCGAGGTTGCTCCGCGACTCGATCGCCGCGTGCGCCCTCGCCGCGTCCTCAAGGGCGAACTCGCCGTGCACGACCGGCCGCAGCGCACCCTCCCCGAACAGCCGCCACAGCTCCTGCCGCCAGCGTTCGTACAGCTCGGGGCGGCCACGGGCGATCCGGGCCATGTGGAAGCCGATCACCGACTTGGCGCCCACGAGCAGGTCGTACGCCTGGACGGTCCCGCCGCCCGAGCTGTACGCCACCAGCCGCCCGCCCGGCGCGAGCGCGGCCACCGCCGGGGTGAGGAGGCCGCCGCCGACCGCGTCCAGGACGTAGTCGACCGGCTCGCCCCAGCCGTCGTCGCCGTAGCGGACCACTGTGTCGGCGCCCAGGGAGCGGACGAAGGCCGCCTTGGCCGGATCGGAGACCGCGCCCACGACGCGGGCCGCGCCGCGGACCCGCGCGAGCTGCACCGCGAGGTGGCCCACGCCGCTCGCCGCCGCTGTCACGAGCGCCGCCTCGCCGCGCTCGGGCCGGGCCGCAGCCAGCGCGCCGAGGGCGACGAGACCGCTGCGGACCAGGGCGACCGCGTCGACGGCACCGGCGTCGTCGGGGACGGGGGAGGCCATGGCCTCGCGCAGCAGCGCGTAGTCGGCGTACCCGTGCCCGAAGCAGAGCCCGGTCACCCGCTGACCGGTACGGAAGCGGGTCACGCCCGGTCCGACGGCCGTGACCGCGCCGGCCAGTTCGCCGCCGAGCGCGATCGGCTCGGCGGCCTCGGTGACCTTGCGGACGACGGGCAGCGTGACGCCGACCGCCTCGCAGCGCACCAGGAGTTCACCGGGCCCCGGCTCGGGGACGGGAACCTCTTCCAGGAACAGGGGGCCACCGGTCGACTCGTAACGGACGCGTCGCATCGCACCTCCAGGGCGGGCCGGCCCGCCGGGACGGACGGACTCACGGAGAACTCATTGGGAGCCCCAACGATATAGGCGCAATCGTAGGGAAGTCCAACGAATTCTTCGCTACGCTGCCGCCATGGCCGAAGTCGAAGCCCCCCTCGCCGAGATCCGCTCCCTGCCCAGCTGGCTGCTCGGCCGGGCCGCCGCCCGTGGGAGGTCCCTGGTCGCCGAGGCGCTGGCCGCGGAAGGACTGAAGATGTGGCACCACGTGGTGCTCTCCGCCGTCCGTGACCTCGCCCCCGTCGCCCAGGCCGACCTCGGCCGGGGCGTCGGACTCGATCCGAAGGACCTGGTCGGCGTCCTCAACGACCTCCAGTCCGCCGGGTACGTCCTGCGCGAGCCGGACCCCGGCGACCGCCGCAAGAACGCGGTCAGCCTCACCGCCGAGGGCGGCCGGCTGCTGGCCCGCTGCGAGAAGGCGGCCCGCGAGGCCAATGAGACCCTGCTCGCACCGCTGTCGCAGGCGGAGCGCGAGCGGTTCGTGGAGCTGCTGATCCGGGTGTCGGGGACGCGAGGCTGAGGTTCAGCCCTCGGTCATCGCGCTACTGCCGTCGCCGTCGCCGTCGCTGTCGCTGCTCAGCGCGAGGCGCTCCTCGCCCGCGTACACGTTCATGCCGGTGCCGCGCAGGAAGCCCACCAGGGTGAGGCCGGTCTCCGCGGCCAGGTCCACCGCCAGCGAGGACGGTGCCGAGACCGCCGCCAGCACCGGGATGCCCGCCATCACGGCCTTCTGCGCCAGCTCGAAGGAGGCGCGGCCGGACACCAGCAGGATGGCCCGGGACAGCGGCAGGCCACCACTTCGCAGGGCGCGGCCGACCAGTTTGTCGACCGCGTTGTGGCGGCCCACGTCCTCCCGTATGTCCAGCAGCTCGCCCTCCTCGCTGAACAGGGCCGCCGCGTGCAGCCCGCCGGTCCGGTCGAAGACCCGCTGGGCGGCGCGCAGCCGGTCGGGAAGGCTCAGGAGGAGTCCGGGCTCGACGCGGACCGGGGGAGTGTCCGCGATCGGCCAGCGGGCGGTGGTCCGCACGGCGTCCAGGCTGGCCTTGCCGCACAGGCCGCAGGAGGAGGTGGTGTAGACGTTGCGTTCGAGTGTGATGTCGGGGAGGACGACGTCGGGGGCGGTCCTGACGTCCACCACGTTGTAGGTGTTCACGCCGTCCGCGGTCGCGCCCGCGCAGTAGACGATGTTCACGAGGTCCGACGCGGCCCCCAGCACCCCTTCGCTGACCAGGAAGCCGGCCGCCAGCGCGAAGTCGTCGCCCGGGGTGCGCATGGTGATCGCGAGCGGTTTGCCGTTCAGCCGGATCTCCAGCGGCTCCTCGGCCACCAGGGTGTCCGGACGGGTGGAGACGGCACCGTCCCGGATGCGGATCACCTTGCGTCGTTCCGTGACTCGTCCCATGTCCTTGATCAGCCCCGGTTCTGTACGTGTGGGTGCGGTCCGGCAACCGAAGCGGCCGTGGGCTCATTGTCCTGCACGGGCCGGGAGGTGCTGCGGTCCCCTCCAGTGGAGGGCGGCACCGCGGGACACGGGTGTCTGACAGAAGCCGACAAGGAGTCCCCCCGTTTCCTGTGGTTTCACCTGCCGTCGTACCCACGGGTCACTGATCAGACTGATGAATCCGCCACCCACGGCACCGCCACCCACGGCAACGAGGGGGACTCCCATGATCGGCACGACCGGCCTGACCGGCACCACCGGCACGCGTATCGCCGCCGTCGGCCACTACCAGCCCGCCGAGGTGCTGACCAACGAGGACCTGGCCGCCCTGGTGGACACCAGTGACGAGTGGATCAGGAGCCGGGTGGGCATCCGCACCCGGCACATCGCCGGGCCCGACGAGCCGGTCGACGAACTCGCCGCGCACGCCGCGGCCAAGGCGCTGGCGGCGGCCGGTCTCACGCCCGCCGACATCGACCTGGTCCTGGTCGCCACCTCCACGGCCGTGGACCGCTCCCCGAACACCGCCGCCCGCGTGGCGGCCCGGCTGGGAGTGCCGCGACCGGCCGCGATGGACGTGAACGTGGTGTGCGCCGGCTTCACCCACGCGCTGGCCACCGCCGATCACACGGTGCGGGCCGGGGCCGCGACCCGCGCCCTGGTCGTCGGCGCCGACAAGATGTCGGACGTGACCGACTGGAGCGACCGGACGACCTGTGTGCTCGTCGGTGACGGCGCGGGCGCCGCCGTGGTCGAGGCATGCCCGCCGGGTACGCCGGCCGGGATCGGGCCGGTGCTGTGGGGTTCGGTGCCGGAGATGGGGCACGCGGTACGGATCGAGGGCACGCCGCCGCGGTTCGCGCAGGAGGGGCAGAGCGTGTACCGGTGGGCCACCACACAGCTCCCGCCGCTGGCCCGGCAGACCTGCGAGCGGGCGGGCGTGGCCCCCGAGGAACTCGCCGCGGTCGTCCTGCACCAGGCGAACCTGCGCATCATCGAGCCGCTGGCCGCGAGGATCGGCGCCGTGAACGCCGTGGTCGCCCGCGATGTCAGCGAGTCCGGCAACACCTCGGCGGCGAGCATCCCGCTGGCCCTGTCCAAACTGGTGGAGCACGGCACGGTCACGACCGGCGACTCCGTACTCCTGTTCGGCTTCGGAGGCAACCTCTCCTACGCCGGCCAGGTCGTCCGCTGCCCCTGAGTGCCCCCTCCTCCCTGCCCCCGCCCACCGGAATACGCAGGTGAAACGCACCGCGAAACCTTGGTATGGTTGTCCATGTCGCCGCGGGGAACACCCCGCGAAGCGGCAGACACCTGGTCCGGGTGGCGGAATGGCAGACGCGCTAGCTTGAGGTGCTAGTGCCCTTTATCGGGCGTGGGGGTTCAAGTCCCCCCTCGGACACCAGCAGGGACGTTCACGAGATCGTCCCGAAGCGTTCACGAATTACCGGTCGAGTCATGTGACTCACCGGTAATTCGTCGTTTCTGGGGCCTCGAGCCTCGTGATCGGCTCGATGAGGAGGTGAGGCGGTGGCGGTCCAGGTACTGCGCCTCTCACCTGCGGAAACAGGACATGCCTGCGCGACGGCTGGTAGCCGTGGCGCAGGCATGTGGGGTTTTCAGGGGGCGGAGCGCGACGGAGGTGTGTCACTCGCGTGGCGGAGGCTCGACCTGCTCGGCCGGAAGCGGTCGCGCCAGGGGCGGGTCGGAGGGCTCACCGGGTTGGGTTGCGGCGCTCTGCGTGCTGGCCTTGCGGGGCTGGATGCCCTGGTCGCGGAGGAACCGTCGGATGGCTCTGAGGTTTGCCACGAAGATGATGACGGCATTGAGCAGGGTCTGTGCGACGCGTCCGTGCGGCAGGCGGAGCTGGGGATTGTCGATGCTGTCGAGGGCGGACTTCTTGAGGTTGCCGTTGCCGCCCTCGTTCTGACTGCGCAGTCCGGACCAGGCTTCCTGCCACAGAGGGGTGAACAGGGGGTATTTCTGCCGCCACTTGGCCAACACGGTGCCCGGGACGGTGATGCTCTTCCCCCTGCAGATGTCGGGGTAGACGGGGGTGTCCCGCTTGGGCCTGGGGATGGTGGGCAGGGCTGCCGGGGTACGGACAGTGGGGGTGTCGAGGTCGACGACGGTGGACGGGCGCGGCTGGGGCCGGCGGTAGCAGGTGACCGTGGCGTGCGGCCCGAGGGCGGGGCACTGTCGACGCTGGTCCCCTGCGGGCCCGTATTCCTTGATCTTGGTCTGGTAGTCCTTCCGGGACTGGATCAGGTTGAGTGCGTGGGCGCGGTCCTCGTCCGTGCGGCTGTCGATGTATGTGGCGCCTGCAGTGATGAGCGGGGTGGGCATCAGCGGGCAGTAGAACTCGCCGCCGACCAGCTGCATGCCGCGGAACTCTCCCTGCTGGTCGACCTTGTCGTCGTTGTAGTGCTTCACCGCGTTGAGGCCGAATTTGAGCAGCTGCAGATGCAGGTTGTGAGGCTTGGCCTGGGTGATGCCCCGGTCGGCGCAGAACAGGTCTTTGACCAGGCCTCGTTCGAAGGCCGGCTGGATGGCGCGCAGGGCGGCCGGGCCGGGTTCGGTGCCCGGGGTGCGAAGGATCATGCCGAGGCAGACCGCGGGGTAGGCGCCGGCGAGGTCGCCATGGCCATGGCCTGGGAACGCGGCCATCATGGCGTAGCGGAACTCTCTCTTCTCCGGCGCCTTGGCCTTCTTCTCCCGTGCCGACTTGGTCTTGCGAGGCGGTGGCTTGTTTGTCGTGCCGCGCCGGGTGCCAGTGTTCGTGGAGGCTGCAGCTTTGCCGCTGGGCCCCGACTTCTTCTGCGTTCCTCCCTTCACGTACATCCCGGCGGTGATCTCAAGCGAGGCCCGGTCCTGGTGGTAGTCCGGCTCTTTGCCCCAGACCGGAACCGGAGTGTCGTCGACCGCGATGTGGCCAGGCCACCGAGCGAAGTCGCCGCGCCGGTAGGAAGCCATCACCGGAGCGAGAATCAGATCCTGGGCGATGGCCTCCAGGTTGCGCACGGTGTCCTGGTTGTCGCGGGCATTCCACTTCCGTCGGATCGTCTTGGCCTCGCTGAGAGACAGCCGCTTGCGGCGGTCGTGTGGTGCCGGGTCAAGGCGCCGGGTCATCGAGGCCCAGGACCGGTAGACGCGCTTCGACGTCGCGTACTGCTGGTGCGCGACGCGGTCGATCTCTTCTCGGGTTGCGTCCTCGGGGATGTGCAGGTCGACGTCGGGGACGTCAAGGAGGGCTTTGGACCCTGGAGACAGTGCGAAGAAGAGTGTCTCCCACGCATCGTCGATGTTGGCGCTCTTGCCCATGTACTGCGACAGGATCAGGCCGATCAGCACTGTGCGGAACGGGAAGCCCTTCGGGCCTGGCCGGTGCTCGTCAGAGGGAAGGCGTTCCAGTATTCCACTGTGGCGCACGAGGTCGAAGACCTGCCTCACAACGCGGTCGCTGAGGGTACGGCCGGGGGCCTGCGGTGCAGGGCGTAAGGCGAGGCCGGTACGCCGGCAGGGTTTGTCCTCCGGGTTCTTCCTGCTCATGCCGCCGCCCCCCGCAACAGATCGGATGCCTCCGCTTCGGGCACGTCGTGGAGGAAGACGAGGTAGCGCGAGAGGCTGTGCAGGGTCCCGAGTCCCGACGCTTTGAGGATCACCTTCAGCGGAATGCCTGCATTCAGCAGTTCGACGAGCCAGGTCGTACGCAGCCGCTGGGTCTGCAGCACTGCACCGTCACAACGGCCGATGATCCGCGGGTACCTGGCCAGCCAGTCCGATGTGCTTGCTGGTGCGGTCCTGCCAGTCAGGCCGGAAGGCGTACGCGTCCGCCGGGATGTGGGCGGCTTCCGCCAGCAGCAGTTCCTCGTAGGCGTAGCGGCATACGACAGTGCGCGGACGGCGCCCGTGCACCTTGACCAGGGCCCGGCCGGTGGGGCCCGCGAGGATATCCCGCCCCTGAACGTACACAAGATCCTCAACGGCGAGCCCGCAGCCGACGCCGAGACAGAACAGAAGACAGGCGTTGCGCCGCTGGGCCGGGGTGGGCAGGCTCTGCGCCCAGATCAGCCAGTAGGCGATTTCCGCCGGCGGGTAGGGGGCCACTGGTACGGCCGTGGCCTTCAGCCGGATCGGCGGATGCTGTCCGAGCTGGTCCAGCAGGAGTGCTTCGGAGGCCCGGCGCAGCTGGCTGCTGCAGGTTCGGCGCCTGTTGGCGGCCATGTCGCGGCAGCCGACGAGGATGAATCGTTCGACGGTGCTCTGGTCAAGGATCACCGAGGGTTCGAGCGGGAGGCCCTGGGCCTCGACCCAGGCGACCAGCCGTGCGAGCGGCGTCATGACCACGTCTGGGCCGTAGGGTCCCGCTGCGACGGCCATGAATCCCAGCGAGCGGACGACCGGAGCGATGCGGCGCCACTGGGCGGGCGGCACCGTCTCCGCCTTCGGTGCGTAGGCCAGCAGGCAATTCGACACAGCGACCTCCAGGCGCAAGGCCCATGACAGGTGGCCGGTTAACCGGCCGCTGGTGTCAGTGTCGATCACGATCTGAAGGAACGCATCTTTATGACCGGAGGCCGAGCGCGCACGGCGCCGCCAAGGAGCTACGCCGTCGATCCGGAGGAGTGGCCGGATGCCCGGATCGCCGGGGAGCCCGCCGCGGCGGTGGTCCAGACGATTGCCCGCCGCCTCGCCGCCGCCCTGCGTGAGAGGCCAGAGCTCTCGCTGCGTGCACTCGCCGCACAGAGCAACGTCGGCAGGCAGACCATCGGCGATCTGCTGGCGGGCGCCACCTGGCCGGACGTGCTGACGGTCTGCCGACTGGAGCGCGCCCTGGGCCTGACGCTCTGGCCCGGATCGAATGCGACCCAATGTGCTCATGACTGATCCCCAATTGCCTATTTGAGGTCAGCCGTGCACGCTCAAGTACGGAATGGCGTAGACGCCCTATAGCGCCACCCATGGGAGCGCTAGAGTGAACGTGCGCGACGGACCGGAACCCTGCTAGGAGAAGCGTCCGTTCGCGTGTTTGGCGGCCTCCCTCGACCGCTAATCGAGGGAGGCCTGCTTGTTGGGTTAGGGTCGTTCTCGGGTGGATCAAGCAGCCCGGGACGACAGCACGGCCCGAAACATTCCCGGTGCTACGTTTTCCACCTCGCCAAGTTGCTTCATGCGGTTGAGGGTTTTTCCTACGGATGAGCGGACCGTCGCGTCCGCTCCCGGGCGCACCGCCGCCGCGATATCGGTGATGGACATTGCCTCTTGAGCGGCGCACAGGAGTGTGAGGATCGCATCGCGCATGCTTCCGTTACGCGGTGGCCCCAGGGCCCGAGCGCCAATGCCCGGGCGCGCATCTTCGGACGAAGGATCCTCGCCGGCGACAGAAACTTCAGACAGACCCTCCCGAGAAGGCTGGGCGGTTTCCGCATCCTCGCCAGCGTCCGACGGCACTTCGCGGACATCGGTGGATTCGATTCCCTGGCACATCATCGCGTACACAGCTTCCAATGTCGCCAACTCGCCTCGCAGTGAAGTGATCAGCTCCTTCACGGCATGCCGGGCCTGGCCGATGTAGACACCCTTGTCTGACGCAGGTGCGCTGGTCCGGTATCCCGCCATAGCGAACTCCTAAGGAAGACCGCTGCCAGTGTAGGGACGGCACACTGTGGCACGCACGCAGTTCCTCTGAGGTGCTATCAAACGGTCAGCAGTGCGCTCAAGCGCGGCAAGTCCGGTCGAGGTTAGCGCAGGGCTCGACCTGTCTTGGCGGAGAGTTGGCTCGCTGGGTTCGAGCGATGCAGCACCGGAACTGTGGGACGTGCCACCACAGAATCCTGACGTGTGGATTCTGTCGAAGCTCCCGGTCTCCGGGAACGTTCGAGCGCTACGGTTCCTTCATGGTGGATGGCAAGCATCTGTCGGCGACAGAGGCCTTGGCGTCGGTGACGAAGGCCCTGGATGTTCTCGTCCTGGCGTATGACCGGGGGGAGATCGGTGTTACCGAAACCGCCCGGGAGCTCGGTATCTCACGTTCCACCGCACACCGCATCCTGGTCACCCTCCAGCGCACGGGTTTCCTGCGCCACGATCCTGGCCAGCACGGATACTCAGCGGGGCCGCAACTCGTACGCATGGGACTGGCAGCGATCGCCCAGCTGGACGTCCGACGACAGGCGCGCAGACCCCTTGAGGAGCTCTCCGAGAAGCTACAGGAGACGGTGTGCCTGTACTCCCTGGATGCGGCCGTCGTCCGACTACTCGACGGAGTCGAGTGCCGGCATGTCCTGCGCGTCAGCGTTCCGCTCGGACAGGAGCTCCCCGCCCACGTCACAGCGGCGGGCAAGGCCCTGCTCGCACTGCGCGACCCGGCAGATGTACGCGCGACACTCCCGGCCGCGCTCCCTGCCACGGCGGCAGGAAGCATCACTGAGTGGCCACTGCTTGAGGTGGAGTTGGAGGAAGTCAGAGTCCGGGGATGGGCGGCAGACCTCGAGGAAAGCGCACACGACCTGCACGGCGTAGGCGTGGCCATTCGCAACCGCATCGGGGAACCGCTCGCCGCGATCTCCGTCTACGCACCCGCCGTACGTCTGCGTGAACAGGATATGCCAGCGGTTGCCGCGGCCCTGCAGGAGACCGCCACCACAATCGCCAGGGCAGAGTGACAGCGGGTGCCGAGGTACCGGGACTCAAGACCCCAACGTGATCCGCCCGTCCGGGACCCACCCCTCCAGGTATCCCGTCAACAGCACATCCACATCTGGCAGATCGCACCGTGTGCACAACTCCTGCCACTGCTCAGGCCCCGCCCAGTGTGTCGCTCCTCTCCAGGACAGATGCTCCGGCGGATCACCAGCCGCAGCGAGACGAAAGATGAACACGTGTGCCTCTCGACGGCTCCGGCCGACAGGCACAGGCACCGGAGCCCAACGGCATCCTTCAACGGCGCCCCCGCGCACCGGCATCGCGCCGACCACATCGCGGAGTACGCGCATTGCCGCCTCGCGGTAGGTTTCTGTGGCTCGGGCGGATCCTGAAGGCAGTACCCATCGGGGAAGAGGTCCAGGCAGGTCGTCTGCCACCAGGGCAAGCCGCCCGTCCGAGCTCAGCACCGCGACGAACGCTACCCGCCTCATCCTGGGAGGCGGCACGGCAGGGCACCTCGAACTCTCTGCGGCGTCCAGGAAAGCAGGCACAGTTCGATCCTGACATGCGGCCGCTTAACCGGCCACTCGTGTCCCTAGATCGATGCGAGTTTCATCTTTGAGCTCAATGCGGTGAATGTGATCCGCGCTCGGGCAGCCCACAAGCCGCACGGACACTGCAATGACCGCTGCACAGTCGGCCGTTCTCCGCCCGCAGCCGGGCCAGTTCCTCATCCCTGCTCTCCCCGGTCTGGTCACCGCGGCTGCGACCGCGGCCCGCTTGCTCGTCGGCCTGGCGCACCCAGCTCCGCAAGGTCTCGCCGGTCACCCTGACATCCGCCGCGTACGTACGCTTCCCGCCCGCCGCGCGGTACAACGCCACCGCGTCACTCCTGAACTGCTCCGGATACGGAGACCTACGTCCCACCAGGACACCTTCCCTTGGATCTGCAAGATCCGTTGTCAGAGTGTCCACACCGCCGACCCTGCTGGTCTTTTCACGGTGACGCGAGTGAGAGGCGGAGGTGGTCGAGGCGTGAGGTCCAGCTGCCGCCGAGCGAGGTTCCAGAGAGCCATGCGTCGATGCGGACGAGGTTGAGGGCAATCGCGGTAAGTACGTGTTGCAGGTGGGTTTTGGCAATCCCCTTGTAGCGCGCGTGGTGGACGTCGCAGCGACGGGATGCCTGGGACATGGTGCCCTCGATTCCCGAGCGCAGGGCATATTGCTCCCTCCAGGCATCAGTGGCCTGCTCGGCGCGCAGGCGCTGCTGGGCCTCGAACTGCGGGCGGGGGCGGAAGGTCAGGGACCGGGCATTGACCGTCGAGCGTGTGCAGTGAGCGCGCTGCGGGCAGGGGGTGCAGTCCGGGAGACGGAAGGTGACCTGGATGGTCGGCAGTCCATCGGCGCTGATGGAGTCACGCCAGTTGCGGCTGACCGCACCGGTGGGACAGGTGACATGCCGGTGGTCGAAGTCGACGGTGAAGTGTGTCAGGTCGTAGGCGTCCGGGTCGCGGGTCTGCCACTGGTGACCGGCGGGTACGGGACCGAACAGGTCGACGCCGTGGACGAGGGCGGCCTCGAGGATGTGGTCTACGCTGACGTAGGCGGCGTCCACCGATTCCCTTTCCGGCAGTAGGTCGGCGGCGGCCAGGTCGGCATGGCGGCACCGACGGTCTCCACGTCGCTCAGGGTGGCCGCGGTCGTGGCGACATGGACGATGACGTGCGGCCGGTCCGGCTCGCAGACCTCAGTGAAGTGCCCCTTGAACCCTCGCCAGCCCATGCCGCGCTTGATGCCGTAGCGGGCGTCGGTGTCATACGGGCTGCCGATCGCGGTCGCGCTGGGCGGCAGGTCGCTCTTGTCCCGCCAGCGATGGCCCAACTGATCGCGGTAGTACTGCTGGACCCAGACCTGACGCAGGACCTGCAGTGCGGGGAGTTCCCGCAGCCAGGCCGGGGCGTTGGGGCGATGGACCGCGTCCAAGAGCTGGTAGCCGTCGGCGCCCACGATGACGGCCAGTGCGGTGCGGGCGGTTTCGGACTGGGGCAGCCGGTAATCGTCCGCGCGCTTCGCGTACCGCTCCCACCACGCAGCCGGGGCGTGTTCGAGTAGCCAGACCGGGGCGGCGACCGCCAGGGTTTCCAGGGCCGCGCGCATCGTCTCCATCGCCAGTTCCAGGCGGTTCAGCAGGCGGACCGCGGCGTGCACGTGGGTGGCGTCGGTACGCTGCCGCCCGCCGCGCTCCAGCAGGCGATGTTCTCGCAGGTGCCGCAGCAGCAAGGTCAGCAGCCGGTCCGTCCGACCGTCCTGCCTGGTCAGGCGAGTGCGGAACTCGCTGAGTACCGAGGCGTCGAATCCCGGATCCTCCAGCGGCAGGCCCAAGAGGAACTTCCAGTCCACTCGCACGCGCACGGCC
This sequence comes from Streptomyces sp. NPDC047017, assembly GCF_040644175.1. Lineage (NCBI taxonomy): Bacteria > Bacillati > Actinomycetota > Actinomycetes > Kitasatosporales > Streptomycetaceae > Streptomyces > Streptomyces sp. NPDC047017. Next base: position 227,437 of record NZ_JBEYVW010000015.1, read on the forward strand.
TCCACGGCCTGGTGGTCCGTCAGGCCCTCGGCGAACTGCAGCACCGAAACCATCACGAGCCGGGCCGGCGCGGTGGACGGATACCCGCGAGTCGCGAACAGACCGGCGAACTCCTCGTCAACGAACACCTCGCCGAGCGCGTCGCGCATCCGGATCGCCAGCGACCCCTTCGGGAACGCCGCCCGCGCCACCCGCTCCGTCAACGCCGGAACCTCATAACCGGGCCTGGACAACAACGACATCACGGATCACCCCACCGGATCCCCGCGAACGCCTATACGAGCTCACTGTCCCGCCCTCACGAAGATCACGCAAGATTCACCGTGAAAAGACCAGCAGAGTCGCCGCCGGGGTCACCTCAGACGGGGCCGTCCCCGGGAGTGGTCACACCAGTCTCTCCACTGCCTCGTCGAGCGCGGCTGCGCCGGCGGCCCACCGTGTCCGGCGCTCATCGGACCCGGCCCGCGCCTTCTCCAGATCAGCGTGGAGTGCGGCCACGGCGCGGGCTGTCGAGTCACCGCCGGGTCCTCCGCCGTATGCGCAGGCCCGCGCGACAGCCGCCGGTTGCAGCCAGTCGTCCACCCCGCTGGTGGATTCCGGCTCGCCGTGGTGGGACGCCAGCCGGGTGATCTCCGGAACGTCACGGGCGGCCTCGGCGAAGGATCGGGACGTGTCCAGGGCGTGCACCACCGTCTTGCCCACCAGGTGGTGCGCACTGCGGAAAGGTATCCCCGTGGCAACCAGCCGCTCGGCCAGATAGGTGGCGGGAGTGAAGCCTTCGACGGCGCGCCGCAGCATGCGCTCCCCATCCGGTTCGGCGCCGTGCACGACGAGCCGCAGCAGGGTCACGGCGTCCGTCGCGTTCCCCAGCCCGGGCCAGGTGTGCCGCAGTGCCTCCGTGCCCACGGCGATGGCGTTGGTGTACGAGGCGGTGGCCATCGAGGAGGCGGCGGCCGTGAACGCGCCCAGGCTCGCGGTCGCCCGGCCCTGGACGTGCTCCAGGAGGAACGGGTTCCGTTTCTGCGGCATCATCGAGCTGGAGCCCACCAGGTCGTCCGCAAGGTGGACGAGGCCGGCCTCTTCGGAGGTCCAGGCCGAGAGGTCCCGGGCGACACGGGCGACGGTGACGCCCAGCCCCGAGGCTGCGGCCAGCAGCCTGAGCGCGAAGTCCCGGGAGGCAACGGCATCGACCGAGTTGCGCGCCGGGCCCGCGAACCCGAGCAGGAGGCTCGTGCGCTCCGGGTCGATGGGCACGGACGTGCCGCCCACCGCTCCGGCGCCGAGTGGGTTGACGTCGAGCTCCCGCCCGGCATGGAGCAGGTCCTCGAGTGCGCGGAGCACGGAACAGCCCACGCCGGCCAGGTAGTGCCCGTAGGTGATGGGAACCGCGGGCTGCCCGTGGGTGTACGCGGGCATGACGACGGCCCTGTGCTCCTCAGCCTTGTCCAGAAGGGTCCTCGTGAACGCCTCGGTGGCGTCCACCAGGCGCAGGAAGTGCCGACGGCCGCGCAGCCGGGCCGTGGTCGCGTTGAGGTCGTTCCGGGAGCGGCCGGTATGCATCACACCGCCGATCCCCTCGCCGAGCCGCTGGGTCAGCAGGCCCTCGTACGCGAGGTAGACGCCCCGGGGCATGGGCCTGGCCCGTACCGCGGCGAAGTCGGAGCGGCGCAGGTCGTCGATGGCCTTCAGCAGGGCGGACGCGTGGGCCGGCTGGACGATCCCGCGCTCGGTGAGCATCACCAGGTGGGCGCGGTCGACCTCACTGATGAGGTGGAGCTCCTCGCCAAGTCCGTCGGCCACGTCGACGGGGGAGAGGTACTGGTCGTAGACGATCGCGTGGGCCTCGTCGTTCAGTCCAGTGCTCAGCCTTCCGGTGTCCACACCGGGTCGCGCCGTCGCGGCAGCCGCATCCGTGGTGTGTTCGGAGCTCATACTTCTGCCCCCTGGGAAGCCGGGCGGAGCGCGCCGGCCAGTTCGCGCAGTGCTTCGTCGGCGGATGCGCCGGCGAGGGCCGCGTCGGCGGCAGCTGCGATGACGTGTCCGAGCCGGCCCCGGAAGTCGTGGGCGGGCTCGACCCGATCGTCGGGAGCGCGGTACAGCACGGCGGTCTCGGTGTGGGGTGCCGAACGGGCCGTCTCCAGGGCCCGCTCGGTCCGGGTGCGGTCGGCGATGAAGCCCGGACGGCCGGAGGTGAGGAACCGGATCGCGGCCGCCCTGCCCGCCGCCGACGGGGTGTCGGTCGAGGAAGCACCCACGACTGTCCTGACCTGACAGGCCACCAGATCGACGCCGAGGGCGAGGCGGACCAGCTCCGGGATCATGCCGCCGGCCAGCCGCGGATTGACCTCGATGACGCGGACGTCGTCGCCGTCCATGCGCAGCTCGACGTGTGCGGCTCCCCAGCCGAGTCCGAGTGCCTTCAGCGCGCGTACGGCCTCGTCCCGAAGCAGTGCCGTGGCGTCTGCCGGTATCGGGGCCGGAACGTCGTGGCCCAGCTCGACGAAGTCCGGCAGCGGGCCAAGGTGCTTCGCGACGACGACGACGCCCGTGTGTCCGAACACTTCCACGGAGTACTCGGCGCCGCGCAGGTACTCCTCGACGAGGATGTCCCGGGGTACGGCCACGCCGCGCTCGTTCACGGCGGCGGACGTCAGGGCCGCGGCGTGGGCCGACACCTCTTCGGCGTCCGCGCACAGCCGCACGCCCAGGCTGCCGGAACCCTGGACGGGCTTCAGCACGACGGGGTACCCGATGCGAGACGCGGCGGCCCGCGCCCCGTCGACGCCGTGCACCCGCTCGTGGCGCGGAACACCCACGCCCGCCTCGTGCAGCCGCTGTCGCTGCCGTGCCTTGTCGCGGCATTCCCGTACGGCGTCGGCGTCCGGGCCGGGCAGACCCAGGGCGCGTGCGGTGGCGGCGGCGGTAGCCACGTAGTACTCGGAGCTGGACGTGACCCCGGCTATCGGAGCCTGCTCCTGCAGGCGCCGGGCGGCGACGAGGACGGCGGCATCGTCCGCCGTGTCGACGACGAGGGCACGCACGTCGTCCTCGGCCACGTACGGGTAGCGTCCGGGGTCCGCGCAGAGCAGGACGGGCCGGATGCCCAGTGTCCTCGCCTGCTGGGCGAACTGCCGTCCGGTTCCGGTCGTGTTGCTTTCCACGAGTAGCAGCACGGGCTGTGTCACGTGGGGCTCCCTTGTGTCTGGAGGTCGTTGGAGGTGCCCGCGACGTCGTCGTACGTGCGGCGGTTCCACAGGAGTCTGGACCAGCTCCCGTCGCCCTCTCCCGGCCTCTCCACGAGACGGGGGCCGTCGGCGGGCAGCGCGGGCCGGACGTTCTGGCCGCGCAGCCAGGCGTCGTTGTAGACGGTGGACTGGTAGCGGTACCCCTCGTCCGGGAGTATCGCCAGTACTGTGGAGTCGCGGTTGCGCTGCGCCCACCACGAGGCCACGAGGAACGCGGCACCGCTGGTCGGACCCATGAACAGGCCGTGGCGCCGGTAGAGCTCGTGGGTGGCGTGGAAGACCTCGCCCGGCCCCACCCAGTGGACCTCGTCGTACGCGGTGTGCACGACGTTCCCCGGAACGATGCTGCTGCCCAGACCTCGCAGCAGCCGAGGGCCCTCCGGTGCCCTGAAGATGACGGAGCCGTGCGTGTCGACGCCGATCAGGCGCAGCGCTGGCGTGTCCGCGCGCAGGGTCGAGGCGATGCCGTACGTGGACCCTCCCGAGCCGACGGGCCCGACGAGGGAGTCGACGGGCCCCAGAGTGCGGGACACGAGCCGGCCCACGGAGGCGTAGGCGGCCGGGTTCTCGGGGTTGGTGTACTGCTGTGGCACGAAACTTTCCGGCCTGGCCCGGCGCAGCTCCTCCACCCGGGCCAGCCGGGCCCCCTGAATACCGCCGGGCCGCCCGTGGTCCTCGACGAGTTCCACCTCGGCTCCGAGCATTTCCAGGCGGTTGCGGAGGTCGTCGTCGATGGAGTGGTCGCCGACGATGGTGAGCGGGAGGCCCCGCTGCCGGCAGACGAGGGCGAGTCCGAGGGCGAAGGTGCCGGAGGACGTTTCGATGACCGGCGTGCCCGGTGTGAGGTCTCCGGCGGCGATGGCCCTGTCGATGATGTGGCGGGCCGGCAGGAGCTTCATCAGGGTGAACGCGGCGGCGTAGAGGTTGCCGCCAATATGTATGATCTTGGGTAGTTCGACCGCCTCGATCACCGAGGGGTAGACGGCTGATTGCTGGATCGTCATGAACTCATTCATCCGTTCGTCGCGAACTTCCATGACTCGACGATGCCGATGTCGCGCAGTAACCCCTCGGCGTGTGTGGAGCGGACGGTGAGCGCGGGGTCGTCGCGGTCGAAGAGCAGCCCGGCGACATCCCCGCTGTGCGAGATCTGAAGGCCCAACGCCCGGGCTTCCTCGGCGATGTTGAGGATGCGGTCCAGCTGCGGTACCGGAAGGTGGCGCTGGTTGAGCCGGGTGCTGGCAGTAGCCACGTGGCCGAGCAGGGCCACGTCCTTGGCGAGAACGGCCTCGCGGAGCATGGCGCGCAGCTCCCCGAACTGCAGGACGTCGTCATCGGTGTAGTGGGCGGGCGGCAGGGAGAGGGTCTCGACTCCGCAGCCTCCCAGTGCCGGCCTGGATCCGAAGCCGAGGACGAACAACGCGGGAAGGGGGTGCTCGAAATCCTCGATCACCTCGCCCTCCCGCTGGGCGAAGAGCACGGCCGTCGAGTCGAACATCAACGAGTCGGACGCTGTCTCGGCGCGTACCGCGAGCCGGGCCTTGTCCGCCGGGGGCAGGCGCAGCGCGTACCTGTCCTGGACGGCCCCGATCGCCGCGAGGACGTCACTCGTCGAAGACCCGAACCCGCGCCCGAGCGGCACGTCGCTGGATATCTCCAGATGTCCGCCCGGGGGCAGGCCGTGGGCGGACAGAGCCAGGCGCGCGGCCGTGCGGGCCTTGGTGCGCCAGCCGGGGGACACGGTGACGTCGGCCCGGCCGTCCGACGCGAAGCGTGCACGCACACGGTACAGGGGGCAGGGGAGGGTGACGAGGCCGCGCCGCGCCGTGCCCCGGTCGCGGAACATCCCCTGAAGCACCTCGCCGTGGTGTGTCGGGGCCGACGCCTCACCCATCCGCCTTCTGCTCTGGTCCACCTGTTCCCTGGCTTCCTCTGCTACCTCGATGGGCTGTCACAACCATGCTCGGAGCCGCTCCGGATGGGGGCGTACAGCAGGCGGAGCAGCAGGGGAAACGAGTGCCGGAACACGGCGATGCCTGCGGCGGCAATGGCCCGCACCCTGGGATGCCCCCGTGGCCGATCGCACCGTAACCCCTTGATTTGACCTGCGGCCGGGGTATTTTGCAAGTGATCAAGGGCACAACCGGAGCGGGAACCGCCCGCTTGTGCCTCCGGGGCCCGGCAGGGGCGTGGCTTGCCCGGAACGCGACAAAGAGCTTGGAAACAGCCGGAGTTGGGGTGTGGGGCTGCGGTCCGGCGAGGTGCTGCCTGTATGATCGACGCGGTCCCGCCCGTGACACGGCCGGGACGGTCCCCGAGCGGGGCACGGCCGCGGCACACGGATGCGCGGCGCCCCGCCGCTCCCCCTCCCATCACGTACGTTCGCCTGTTGCGAGCCGCATCGATCCCCCGGCAGCGCTCCGTGTCGAGATGTATCCCGGTCTGGTCTCGAGGAAGGAACGGAGTTGAAGGTTCTGGTCTATGTGACGGACGGAAGCCGTGGCGACGTGCAGCCGTATCTGGCCCTGGCCTACGCGCTCAACCGGGCAGGACACGCCGCCACGCTCGTCGGCCCACGTCTCTACGGGGACTTCGCCGCGGAATTCGACGTTCCGTTCGCTCCGCTCAATGACGAACTGGTCCGGCCCCAGTCGAGTCCCGAGGTCCGCGGGCTGTACCTGAACAACGACGACCCAGAGGTGCAGCGCCGACTGCGGGAGTCGCATGACGGCGCTCTTCCCGCAGGTGTTCCCGCTGATGATGAGGGAGATGTGGGACGCGGCTTCGGCCGGGGCCGACCTGATCGTCTATTCGCCGCCCTCTCGGCAGGTGACACACCAAATCGCCGAGCGGCTCGGGGTGCCGCACGTCCTCGCCTCCCTCTACCCGCACCACGTCGTCTCCCGGGAGTACTCGCCGGGCCCGGGCCTGCGGCCGACGGCTACGAACATGGAGGACCACGCCCGCGTCAACAGGCCCCTCGAGCCACCGCTGTCGGACTGGGTGGGGCAGTGGCGCTCGGACGTCCTCGGGCTGGCGCCCCGGGACGGTTACACGGAGTTCCGCACCGATGTCCACGGCAACCCGACACCCGTGCTCCACGGCTTCAGCCCGCACGTCCTGAAGCCTGCCGCCGACTGGCCCGAGTGGGTGCACACCACCGGGTTCTGGACGCTGCCCCACCGCGCGGACTGACAGCCGCCCGCCGAGCTGGTGCGCTTCCTGGAGCAGGGCCGGACACCCATCTCCGTGGGCTTCGGCAGCATGTTCGGCGGAGATCCCGAGGCGACCGGCGAACTGGTCGTCAAGGCGGTGACCGCCGCCGGCGAGCGGGCGGTCATCGTCGAGGGCCGGGGCGGAATACGGGTGGTGGACCCGCCCGAGAACGTCATGGTGGTGAGGGATGTCCCCTACGACTGGCTCTTCCCCCGGGTTCGTGCAGCCGTGCACGCCGGGGGCACCGGGACCTACAACGCCGCCCTGGTGGCGGGCATCCCGCAGATGGCCTGTCCGTTCCACAACGAACAGCAGATGTGGGCGGACCACGTCCACGGCCTCGGCGTGTCGGCGGCGCCCGTGAAGTTCCGGGATCTGACGGCCGAAACGCTCCGCTCTGGCATCGTCACGGCGACGACCGACCCCACCATCACCCGGAACGCCAGGCGGCTCGCAGAGAAGCTGGCTACGGAAAGCCCTCTCGAAGACGCCGTGCGCGTCCTTGAGCGCGTCGGGCGGACGGGCTCGGAGAGGAGGGGCTGACGAGCCTCGGAACGCCCGCTGGCCGCCGGCGGACCGGCGTCGGCGCCACGCGGTGATCACGGCGTGTGACCAGGCGTTCACGGGTTGATCTTCGTTGCCTTCTGCCCTCAACTCACCTATGATCGCAGCCTGTTCACAGCTGCAATATCACATATGCTGACTCGCACGGGGGTGAATGGCATGGTACGGCGCTGTGTGGGCGTCGGCATGTCGCGTTTCGCGGCGTTAGGCGCAGATGCTTCTGGGGGTGCGGCAGGCGTTCCCGACGGACAGGGGCGCCCGCTCGGAGTGCGCGGAGGCGGGTATGCCCTCTGACCGTCCCGTCGCCGGAGCGTCGTGGATCCGGGGCACCCGGCGATGTCGTGACGCACGGATACGCCTGCTCTGTCTGCCGCACGCCGGCGGCACCGCCTCCTTCCACAATTCCTGGGCCTCGTGGCTTCCCGACGGAATCGATCTGCTCTCCGTCCAGTACCCGGGCCGACAGGACCGCATATCCGAGCCGTGCGCCTCCAGGATGGAAGACCTGGCACCCCAAGTGGTCCAGGCCCTGCAGCCGCACCTCGATGACGATTCCGCCCTTGTTCTCTTCGGGCACAGTATGGGCGCCTGGGTCGCGTTCGAAGTGGCACGACTCCTTGAGATGTCATTCGCCCGCCGACCGGCCGGACTCATCGTGTCCGCCCAGATTCCGCCTCACCTGCCTCCGGAACGCGAATGGCCCGGAGAGAGCGATGAAGAGCTGATCGCCGAACTGCGCAGGACCGGCGGCACGTACACCGATCCGATGCTCGAGCCCGGACTGCGCGAGCTGGTGCTGCCCGCGGTCCGTGCAGATTTCCGTCTCGTGCGGGAATACTCGCCGCAACCCCTTCGCAGGATCTCTGTACCTATAACCGCATTTGCCGGTGTTGACGATGAGGGCGTTCCCTGGAATAGGGTGGCCAAGTGGCAGGACGCCACAACGGGGACCTTCAACAGCCACACCTTTCCGGGCGGTCACTTCTACCTGCTGGAGCAGGAGCAGGAATTCGCCCATCAGGTGAACCGCGCCATCCATCGGATGACAGGCAGCAGCGCGACGTATTCACACACCGGTCAGCCTGCCGACAGCTGAGCACTCGGATCGGCAGTGAACGGCACCCAGGGGGAATCTTGAACGCGTTGGACCCCATCGCACACGATGGGCTGCTCTACCTGTCGGCGGCCGACGTCGAACGTGCCGTCGGCCCCGAACGCACACTCTTCGTGGAAGCCGTGGAGGCCGCGCTTCGCGCCCAGGCCGCCGGCGACGTGGTGCAACCGCTCAAGCCCTATCTGCGCCGGCCCGATCGCCCGCACCCGACCGACCGCATCATCGCCATGCCCGCCTACGTGGGCGGCGAGGTCCACCTTTCCGGCATCAAGTGGATCGGCAGCGCCCACGACAACCAGGAAGTCCGGGGCGTACCGCGGGCCTCCGCGGTGATCGTCCTCAATGACGCGGACAGCGCCTACCCCGTCGCCATCATGGACGGCTCCTTCGTGAGCGCATGGCGGACCGCCGCGGTCTCCGCCCTCGCCTGCCGGTACCTGGCGCCCGAGAGCAGGCGCCTCGCGGTGCTGGGAGCCGGTCTCCTCGCCAGGACGCATCTGTCGCTCCTGTGTGAAGCGTGGGACAGGCCCGAGGCGGTGGAGGTCCACGACGTCTCCCCCCAGCAGGCCGGGTCCTTCGCGCGCTGGGCCCGCGAGGAGCACGGGCTGACCGTCAACGTCCACGACGACGCCGCCGGATGCCTGCGCGACTCCGACGTCATCCTCGTGGTCACCACCGCCCCCGAGCCGTGGATCCCCGCCGAATGGGTGCCGCGCGGCTCCCTGTTCCTGAACGTTTCGCTCGCCGACCCCATGCCGGACGTCGTCCTCGCCAGCGACAAGGTCGTCGTCGACTGCTACGAGCAGGTCATGCGTCCCGGGAAGCTTCTCCACACCATGGCGCAGCAGGGCACCTTCGGTCCCGATCGCTGTCATGCGGAACTCTCGCAGCTCGTCACCGGCGCACGTCCGGGCCGCGAGAAGCCCGAGGAGACCATCTTCTTCAACCCCATCGGACAGGCCGTCGGAGACATCGCCTGCTCGGCCGCCGTCTACGGACGAGCCGTCGAGAACGGCGTGGGTACTCGACTGGAAAGGTAACCCCCTTTCAGTGAACGAAAGAGCAATCGCGTCCGAAGCGAACGGCGCTCAGTCCCCGCAACGGGCTTTCCTCGCATCACTGGGCGTCGTCCGCCGGGCGCCCCGGACCTACCCCTTCGACCCCGGCTACGACGTCGCGACGGTGGTCTCCCACATCGGCCAGAGCCACTCCCTGATGGCGGGGCTCAAGCTCTCCATGGCGACGTGGCTGCTCATCGAGGACAGCAGTCTCCAGCAGAAGATCCGGGCCGCCCGGGACCACGGCCTTCCGGTGACGGTCGGCGGCGGCATGTTCGAGATAGCCGCCGACCTCGGCCGGCTGGACGAGTACCTCGACCTGTGTCAGCGGCTGAACGTCACGGGCATCGAGGCGGGACAGGGCTTCACCCGCTCCGACCCCCACCCCGGACGCGTGCTGGAGGCCGCGACGGCCCGAGGCCTCACGGTCACCTACGAGATAGGGGGGAAGCACGACGGGGCGTTCGACGAGGCGACGACGAAGCGGCTCATCGCACAGGGCGGCCAGTGGCTCAACGAAGGCGCCACCCATCTTGTCGTCGAAGGCCGCGAAAACGCCGCTGACGTGGGGCTCTTCGATTCCCGCGGCCAGCTGAGCCGCGGACTCGCCGACACTCTTGCGGATGAATTCGGACTGGATCGCCTCATATTCGAGGCGCCAACCAAGCCGAGCCAATTCGCACTGCTCGACCATTTCGGTGCCGACGTCGCTCTGGGTAATGTACGGCTGGAAGAGCTGCTCAGAATGGAAACCTATCGGCACGGCCTGCACAGCGACGCGTACGAACGCTCGTCACTCGCCAAGTGACTTGGGTGACATTCGACATCATCGCTGGACCGACAGACCCTGGCCGAACAAGAATGAATTCCCTGTGCCGTCACGGCCCGAGCGAAAAGGAGCAGCGGTGCTTCCTGCCGAGCGCGAGGCAAAAGTCCGCCAAATCATCTGCGATGTGCTGGAACTGGAGGAGGAGGAGCTGACCCCCACCGGACGGTTCCGTGAGGACTACGGTGCGGACTCCATGAACGCCGTGGAAATCCAGAGCAAAATCGAAGTGGCGCTCGACATCGAAATCGCGCGGGAAGACCTCAAGCGCATCGTCGACCTGAAAACGGTGCTGGAGATCCTCGAAACGGCCAAGGCACGGTAGATGAAGAGCACGGGGGACAGTGCGAACGGCCGACGCCGACGAGTGGTCATCACCGGCATGGGCGTTCTTTCGAGCATCGGCAACGGTGTCGGGCCGTTCACCGACGCGCTGCGGGCCGGACGCGCGGGCACCACCGACATCACCCGCTTCGACACACGGGACTTCCCGCAGCGGCGCGGACATCAGGTGGCGGACTACAAACCCGGAGACTGGATCCACAACCTTCCCCTGGAAGAGGTGGGACCGGCCGCGGGATTCGCCATCGCGGCAACCCGCATGGCCCTGTCGGACGCCGGAACGACCGCGTCGGAGTTGCACATGCGACGGCGCGGGTTCATCGCCGTCGGCACCACGGACGGCGGCGTACCGGACCTGGACGGCATAGTCGAGACGGTCCTCCCCGGAGGCCTCGAAGACATGCCGGCCACCCTGGCCCGCCGCGTACCCGCATCGCAGCTCTCGGTACACCTCGCGCGCGAGCTCGGCCTCCGCGACGTCGAAGCCATCACGATCGCCACTGCCTGCGCCGCGGGCAACTACGCCATCGGCGCCGGACTCGACGCGGTACGGTCCGGCGAGGCCGACTACGCCCTCGTGGGCGGAGCGGACGTGCTGTGCCGCAAGACGCTCGCCGGGTTCACCCGGCTCGGTCTTGTCGCCGAAGAGGAGTGCCGCCCCTTCGACGCAGGGCGCGACGGCCTCCTGCTCGGCGAAGGAGCTGGCATGCTCCTGCTGGAGGACGCAGACTCCGCGCGCGCCCGCGGCGCCCGCGTGTACGCGGAAGTCATGGGCTACGGCCTCAACTGCGACGCCCACCACCCCGTCGCTCCCGAACGGGAAAGCGTGGCCCGCTGCATGCGCCTGGCCCTGGACGACGCCGGAATCAGCCCCGAAGACGTCGACCTCGTCTGCGCACACGGCACCGGCACCGAGACCAACGACATCACCGAAGTGCAGGCCATGCACGACGTCTTCGGCGCACAGCTGCCCCGCGCCACCGCCGTCAAGTCCATGATCGGGCACACCATGGGCGCGGCCAGCGCCCTCGGCGCGGTGGCGGGTGCGCTCGCCATCCACCACGGCTTCGTGCCGCCCACGGCCAACCACCGGCACACCGACCCGGAATGCGCCGTCGACTGCACACCCAACCGATCCGTCGAAGCAGACGTGCGGATCGTCCAGAACAGCGCCCTGGCCTTCGGCGGCAACAACGCTGTCCTCGTCCTCGGCAGCCCCGACGGCGAACGCACCCCACCGAGCGCACGGAACCCGGACCACGAGCGGATGGCACAAGAGGAGCAGCCGTGCTGAGCACCGAGGCGGGCCGGCCACAGCGCCCCGTCATCACCGCCTGGTCGGCCGTGTCGCCGTTCGGGGTGGGACACGAGCCCTTCGAACAGGGACTGTCGGCCGGCCGCACGACCGCCCGGCGCCCCGACACCGACGTCTGGGGGGTCGTCGCCGAGCCGCTGGCCCATCTCGTACCGGACTTCGAAGTCCGGGAGGTCCTGGGCAAGGCCGGCACCAGAGGGCTCGACCGGGCCACCGGCCTGGCGATCACGGCGGTGCGCGAACTGGTGCGCCACACGCCAGACATCGTCGACGACAGCGGTCTCACCACCGCGATCGTGCTCGGTACCACCGCCGGCAGCACACAGGGATACGCAGACCTGACCCGCGCCTCCTTCGAGGGACGACACCCCCAGGACGTGCCACCCGTAGCCATCCCGAACATGGCCATGAACAGGGCCACTTCGGCAAGCGCCATCTTCCACGGCCTCCGCGGCCCCAACAGCACCCTCGCCGCCGGCCGGGTATCGGGCCTCATGGCCCTCGAACACGGCCGTCGGCTGCTCGCGCAGCACCGCGCCGACCGTGTCGTCGTCGGCGCCACCGAGGAGTACTCGCAGGCCCGCTCCTGGCTGGAGCACCACCGGCGGCACCCCGGCGACGCGGACGCGGCACTGGGCGAGGGATGCGCCGTCCTCCTGCTGGAGCGGCCCGACGGCATCGGCGCCGAGCGCACCGTCCTGGCCGAGGTCCTGGCGGTCACCTCGTGCATCGACGTGGACGGTGATCCCGTCGCCGCCCTGCGCTCGTGCCTGTCCGCCGCATTCGACGCCGCCGCAGTGGCGGCCGGGGACGTCTGGGCTGCCATGCCGAGCAGCTGCGACGGGACGCCGACGCCCGGGGAAACCCTGCTGCTCGAGGAAATGTTCGGTACGGAGGCCGTCTCCCGGCCCGCGATCGGATCGCTGATCGGAGACACCTCCGCCGCCGCTTCCGTCTTCCAGATCGTGGCGCTGCTGAGCACCGCACAGCACGCCGCCTCCGACCCCGGCCACGACGGCGACCGCCTGGCGCTGGTCAGCGCCGGCGATCCCGACGGAGCAGTGGCCTGCGCGCTGCTGCGCCTGCCGTCGTCCGGCCGCTGAACAACCCGGTGCACTCAGCCGCACCGGGCACTGTGGAATCCGCTCTGCAAGGAAGGAAGACCCGATGGCCAACCCGTTCGAGGACCCCGAGGGCGTCTACACCGTTCTGGTCAACGACGAAGGACAGCACTCCCTCTGGCCCGCGTTCGCCGTGGTGCCCGCAGGGTGGACCGTCGTCCACGACAAGGACACCCGACAGGCCTGCCTCGACTACATCAACGAGAACTGGGTGGACATGCGCCCGAAGAGCTTGGTGGACGCCATGGGCGACACCAACTCCTGAAGACGCCAGCGAACTGACGGCATGAACGGAAGGCCCAACCGGGTGAGTACCGACCGAGAGCACGTCATCGCGACCGCGACCGACCCGGTGGTCCGCGAATTCCTGCGCATGGCAGACGACAGCATCGTCGCCGTACTGCCGTATGCGCTGTCCGTCGCCGCCCACTTGGGCATCGCGGACGAATTCAGCGACAGCGAACGGAAGGTGGAGGAGCTGGCCGGGGCGCTCGAGCTGTCGCCCGGAGCCTTGGAACGGCTCCTGCGGACCCTTGCCAGCTGCGGGTTCTTCACCGACCACGGTGAAGGCCTGTTCTCCCTCACCCGGCTGGGCCAACTGCTCCAGACCGACTCGTCCGTCTCGATGCGGGCGACCCTCACCAACGTCGACTCCTACCGCGCCTGGCTCGGGGCCGTCGACACCATCGCCACCGGCCGGCCCGCCTTCGACAGCCAGTTCGGCGCCGGCTTCTTCACCCACAAGGACAGCGACGGCCAGCTCGGCGCCACCTTCGACGAACGCATGCGGGAGCGGGCGGGTCGTCTCTATGCGGGCCTCGCCACCCTCCCTGCATGGAAGGACACCCGCTGCCTCCTCGACGTCGGCGGCGGCAAGGGCGCCGTACTCGCCTCCATCCTGACGGCCAACCCGCACGTCACCGGGGTTCTCTTCGACCGGCGCAGCGTCGTCGAACGGGCCGAGGTCTCCGGCGAACTCGCTCCACTGCGAGACCGCTGCCGGACCGCATCGGGCGACTTCTTCCAGGAGATCCCCGCCGGCGCCGACGCCCACCTGATGTGCAGCGTCCTCCACGACTGGGACGATGACGACGCGGTCACCATCCTGCGCCGCAGCCGCGAGGCACTCTCCGCGGACGGCCGCCTGCTCATCTGCGAGATGCTGCTGCCCGAATCGGGGGAAGCCCACCCCGCCTGGTGGAGCGACCTGGGAATGATGGTCGTCCTCGGTGGCCGCGAACGCACCCTGGACCAGTACAGGGCCCTGCTCGGGCAGGCAGGCCTGCACCTTTTGGACGTCACCCGGCTCACGGACTCGTTCTTCAGCGTGCTCGAAGCGAGAAGGGACGCCTGCTGACCAGCGGCCCGCCGCGAGCGAGACACGGGCCCGACGGCGCCCCGCCCCGGCACACCGGCGCACCGGTACGCCGTCGTGTTGCCCGTTCCAGTTGTTGGCTTGAAGCGTGAGGGGATGACGATGTCCGAGGAGCAGCGCGAGCACAAGGAACTGTCCACTGCTCAGACGGGAATCTGGTTCGGCCACCAGCTGGACCCTTCGGGCCACGCCTACAACATCGCCGAGTACGTCGACTTCCGCGGCGACATCGACGTCGCCCTGTTCCAGGAGGCCTGCCGACAGGCGTTCCGCGAGTCCGAAGCGTTGCACCAGCGGTTCAGCGAAGGACCGGAAGGCGTACGGCAGACGCTCGACCCCTCCCTCGTCCCGGATGTCGGATACATCGACGTCTCCGACCGGCCCGACCCGGAGACGGCGGCGCGGGAATGGATGCACGCCGACCTCCGCCGACGCGTGGACGTCCTCACCGATCGACTCTGGTCGTTCGCCCTCTTCCGGATCTCCGACAGGCGCTACTTCTGGTACGCGAGGTTTCACCACCTCCTCATGGACGGCTACGGCGGCTTCCTGTTCCAGCAGCGCCTGGGAGAGATCTACATGTCGCTCCGGTCGCCGGGCACCCACGCGCCTGAAGCAGCCGTCCCGCGTGGGCTCGGTCCGCTCCGCGAGGAGGACCGCAAGTACCTCGCCTCGCCCAAGTACACCGCCGACCGCGCCTACTGGCTGGACAAGTTCGCCGACCGTCCGCACCCGACGACACTCGCGTCACGCGAGCCCGGCGTCAACGGGCGCGTCACCCGGGTGACCACGGAGCTGGACAAGACGGCCAGCGACACGCTCGGCGACCTCGCCCACGAGCACAGGACGACACGCGCGGTCGTCTTCATCGCGGCCGTCTTCGTCTACCTCCGTCGCATGACCGGTGAACAGGACATCTTGGTAGGCCTTCCCGTCACGGGCCGCAAGTCGGTGCACGCCAGGCACACCGTCACCACCCTCTCCGACGTCCTCCCGCTCCGCCTGACGGTCTCCGGCGAGGAATCCTTCAGCGACCTCCTCGCCCGGGCCACCGCCGAGGTGAACCAGGCACTGCGCCACCAGCGCTTCCGCTCGGAGGACCTGATCCGGGAGATCCGCGGAGGGAACCACACCCAGCGCATCTGGAACGTCGTCGCCAACATCATCTCGTTCAACGACGGCATATCCCTGGGCGATCTCCACGGCGCCCCCCACAACCTGTCGAGCGGACCCGTACCCGACCTGTCCATCGTCGTCCGTGACGTCGACGACGCCCGGGGCCCCGTCATCGACTTCGACGGCAACTCTGACCTGTACGAACGGCAGGAACTTTCCTCCCACCAGACCCGGTACCTGAGCCTGCTGAAGCAGCTCGTCGCGGATCCCGGCGCCCCCCTGCGCCAGGCCGACATGGTCACACCGGACGAGCGCGAGCGGATCCTGCACACCTGGAACGACACTGATGTCGACTATCCGCACGACATCTCCGTCCACGA
Source organism: Streptomyces sp. NPDC047017 (assembly GCF_040644175.1). Lineage (NCBI taxonomy): Bacteria > Bacillati > Actinomycetota > Actinomycetes > Kitasatosporales > Streptomycetaceae > Streptomyces > Streptomyces sp. NPDC047017. The sequence goes on from NZ_JBEYVW010000015.1 coordinate 243,109, forward strand.
ACTCTTCGCAGCCCAGGCGGCACGCACCCCCGACGCCCACGCCGTCACCGACGGCACGACCACCTTGACGTACGCGGAACTGGACGCCTGCGCCAACCGGCTGGCCCGCAGGCTCCGACGCGCCGGCGTCACCACCGAGTCCCGGGTCGCCGTCCTCCTGGAACGCTCCATCGGCGTCGTCGTCTCGTCCCTCGCCATTCTCAAGGCCGGCGGCGCGTACGTACCCATCGACCCGAACCAGCCGGCCGGGCGCTCCGAGTTCATCCTCCAGGACACCGCCGCCATGGCCCTGCTGACCGATCGGGCACGGCACGACATCGGTTTCACCGCGGACGTCCCCGTCATCCGCGTCACGTCCCGGGGTGAGGCCGACACGGAGAACGAGACGGACACGACGGCGGGGACGGGTGCGGACCCGGCCGCACCGCAGGCCACGGTCCACTCCGAGCAGCTCGTGTACGTCATGTACACCTCCGGCTCCACCGGCAAGCCCAAGGGCGTGGCCAACACACACCGCAACGTCGTTCACCTGGCGGCCGACTCCTACTGGACCTCCGGTCGGCACGAACGCGTGCTCATGCACTCCCCGTACGCCTTCGACGCGTCCACCTTCGAAATCTGGACACCGCTGCTGACCGGCGGCACCGTCGTCGTCGCCTCAGCAGGTCTGATGGACGCCGCGGACCTCGCCAAGGTGATCACCGAGCAGCACGTGACGGGTCTGTTCGTCAGCGCCGGCCTGTTCCGCGTCCTGGCGGAGGAGCACCCCGCCTGCTTCAAGGGCGTCCGCGAGATCTGGGCAGGCGGAGACGTCGTCTCGCCCACCGCCGTCCGCCGCGTCCTCGAAGCCTGCCCTGGCACAGTCGTCGCCAACGAGTACGGCCCCACGGAAACCACCGTCTTCTCCGCCGTCAACCCGCTGCTGGAAGTCGGCCAGGTACCGGACACTTCCGTCCCCATCGGCCGACCCCTCTGGAACACCCAGCTGTACGTCCTGGACGAGGCACTGCGCCCCGTCGCCCCGGGAGTCAGCGGTGAGCTCTACATCGCCGGCGACGGCCTGGCCCGTGGCTACCTCAACCGCGCCGAACTGACCGCCGGCCGCTTCGTCGCCAACCCCTTCGGCGCCCCGGGCGGCAGGATGTACCGCACCGGGGACGTGGTGCGCTGGCTCGCCGACGGCACCATGGACTTCATAGGCCGCGTCGACGACCAGGTCAAGGTACGCGGCTTCCGCATCGAGCCGGGTGAGATCGAAGCTGTCCTGGCCGGGCACGCCCAGATCGGCCAGGCCGCGGTGATCCTTCGGGAGGACACCCCCGGCGACAAGCGGCTCACGGCCTACGTGGTGCCGCTCACCGGCCCCGACCCCGTCGGCGTGAACACGGCGGCACTGCGCGCGTACGTCGCGGAGCGGTTGCCGGACTACATGGTGCCGTCCGCGTTCGTGGCGCTGGACGCTCTCCCCCTGACGCTGAACGGGAAGCTGGACCGGCGCGCCCTGCCGGCCCCGGAGTACGCCGGAGTGGGTGCGGGCCGCGGACCGCGGACGCCGCAGGAAGCCGTCCTGTGCGGGCTGTTCGCCGAAGTCCTGGGCGTGGAGTCGGTGTCGATCGATGACGGTTTCTTCGAGCTGGGCGGGCATTCGCTGCTGGCGACCCGACTCGTGAGCCGGATCCGGACGGTCCTCGGGGTGGAGGTGAGCATCCGGTCGTTGTTCGAGGCCCCGACCGTGGCGGGGCAGATGGACGGGCTCGATGAAGGTGCCCGGGTGCGGGAGCCCTTGCGGCGGCGGGTGCGGCCGGAGGTTCTTCCGGTGTCGTTCGCGCAGCGCCGTCTGTGGTTCCTGGGTCAGCTCGAGGGTGTGTCGGCGACGTACAAC